>CAYQCZ010000148.1:0-9027 GCA_964415955.1 uncultured Verrucomicrobiota bacterium
GTGCCACCCTTCTGGAAGGCTGCGTGGTTGAAGATTTCCTGGTGCAGCGGCACGTTGGTCTTGATTCCCTCGATGACCATTTCGGCGAGCGCATTTTTCATGCGCGCGATCGCTGCTTCGCGGCTCTCGCCGTAGGCAATGATCTTGCCGATGAGCGAATCGTAGTTGGGCGGAACGTTGTATCCGGAGTAGATATGGCTGTCCACGCGGATGCCCGGGCCGCCCGGTGCATAATACATCTCAATCCGCCCCGGACTTGGACGGAAGTCGCCGAAGGGATCCTCCGCGTTGATCCGGCATTCAATGGAGTGCCCCTTGAAGGTGATGTCGCCCTGCCCTTCACGAATCTGCTCCCCCATGGCGATCATGATCTGATACTTGACCAGATCGATGCCCGTCACCTCCTCCGTCACGGGGTGCTCCACCTGAATACGCTTGTTGACCTCGAGAAAATAGAAGTTTCCGTCGTCATCCACAATGAACTCGACCGTTCCAGCATTGGTGTATTGGGCGACTTCGGCAATGCGCACGGCAGCCTTGCCCATTTTCTTGCGCAAATCCTTTCGCTTTTCGAACATCGGAGAGGGCGTCTCCTCGATGAGCTTCTGGTTGCGGCGCTGGATGGAGCAGTCACGCTCCCCGAGATGGATGATTTTTCCGCGTCCATCACCCAGAATCTGAAACTCGATGTGGTGGGGCTTCTCAATGAACTTTTCCACGTAAACACCGCTGTTTCCAAAGGCCTTCTCCGCCTCGGCCCGGGCGGTGTGATAACCTTTGATCAGGGAAATATCATTATGTGCCACCCTCATGCCGCGTCCGCCGCCACCGGCCACCGCCTTGATCATGACGGGGTAGCCGATTTTCTGGGCGATGGCCCTGGCATCCTGCTCATTCTCCACAATGCCCTCCGACCCGGGTGGCGTGGGCACCCCGGCTTTTTTGGCCAGGGTCCGGCTGATCGCCTTGTCCTCCAATGCATTCATCGCCCGGGGACTCGGGCCGATGAACCGGATGTTGCAACTCTCGCACACTTCGGCGAAGTGAGCGTTCTCCGACAGAAAACCATACCCCGGATGAATGGCATCGACGTCGGCAATTTCTGCGGCACTGACGAGACGATCGATGCGCAAATAACTCTCATTGCTGGGTGATTTACCGATACAGATGGCTTCATCAGCCATCTGCACGTGCATCGAGTTGGCGTCCGCCTCGGAGTAAACAGCGACCGTCTTGATGTTCAGCTCACGACAGGCGCGTATCACCCGCACGGCGATTTCACCACGGTTGGCGACAAGTATTTTCTCGAACATGCTTCAGGGCGCTTGGGTGGCTGGGGATGGTTCTGTGCCCGTCTTTCTTCCAGACCCGAAATGGGTTTATGCTAAAGTGGCCGCACCTTGAAAAGAGGCTGCCCGAACTCAACCGGTTTTGCGTTGTCAGCCACGATTTCGGTGATCACGCCGCGCACTTCGGCCTTGATCTCATTCATGACCTTCATCGCTTCAATGATGCAAACCACGGTCTCAGGTGTCACCTCGGTCCCAATCTCAACGTATGACCCCGAGTCCGGCGACGGCGAACGGTAAAACGTGCCTATCATCGGCGACTTGATATCGATGTCAGATGAGGTCGGGGACACCGGGGCCAGCGCCGCCGCCGTTGCAGGAACACTTGGAACACTGGCCACTGAGATGGGCGCAATGGGTGCAGCAAATGCCACAGGCATATCATCGCCTCCATTCCCGGTCCGTTTCAGTTTGATCTTGAAGCCTTCCTTCTCCATCTCGAAGTCCGAGATGGAGTGCTTTTTCATAAGGTCGATGATCGCCTTGATATCTTTCAGATCCATGTGAACTGTGAGCTGATGCTCTAAAAACGCATGTTGTTGTTGGCCCTACGTCAGCAAAAAAGCAGTGGCCGATCAAACGTCACTGCTTGTCTTTGTTTTCAACTGGGGGCGGACATTAAGCAGATCGAAAGAGCGCGTCAAGCCATCATTCCAAGCCCCCGGCAATCCCATGGAAAACGGTCATATTCCACCTAAAAACAGGATGAATACCAAATAAAATTCACTTTAGTGATAAAGCTGCCTGAAGTGCAAGATGGTATGATTCCGCGCCAAATCCAGTGATTTGTCCCCGGCAAACCGCTGCCATCAACGACTTGTATCGGAACTCCTCCCTCGCATGAATGTTGGAAAGATGGACTTCGATGGTGGGGACTCCCACTGCACTGATGGCATCCCGGATGGCAACGCTGGTGTGAGTGTAGCCTGCGGCATTCAAAACAATGACCGAGGCGTCACCCCGTGCCTGTTGAATCCACGTCACCAAATCTCCCTCCTGATTGGATTGTCTGAATTCCAACTCGACCCCGGCCTGAACAGCACGATGTCTCAAACCGGCCTCGATCTCCTCCAGTGTGACGTTGCCATAGACCCCGGGTTCCCGCGTTCCGAGCAGGTTCAAATTGGGTCCGTTCAAAAAGAGAATTTTCATAAGCCCAAGCCAACACTAGTGAAGCTCCATTTGAATGTCGATGTCATTCCAACTGCCTTGATCGCCCAAGCATCCATCCCAGCAGCAGGAAAGCCGTCCATGACAGTGCCGGTATATAAAGCGTGAACTCCACCACCCCCTGCATCAACCAGCCAAGGAATCCCAGCAAGGCAGCGGATGTCATGGAATATGAAAGACAATCACTTTTACGATACAGCCAAAGAAAAGCCCCAATTGTGAGGCTCAAATAGGCAACAAATCCAATAAAACCTGAATCAGTCCACTGTTCCAAATAATCATTGTGGGCCAGTTTCGCCATCTCTGCATCAGGTGTCTTCTTCACCTGATACACCCTGCCGAAGGTGCCAGGCCCCGTGCCGAAGATTGGATTCTGAAGGCCATTTTCGACAGCAACCTTCCAGCAGGCAATTCTTGCGCCCACGCTCGTGGCCCCTTTTCTAAAATAATCTGAAAACTTTACCGAGAAAGTTATCAAACCAACCCCAATGACCACTGTTAAAACGGTATTTCTCCACCGTTTCAACCATGGCAAGTGCCAGCACACCAGCGACAACATTGCCAGGAAGATCAGCCACCCCGATTTTGAACCAGTCCAGTAGAGGCAGGCCAGAGCCATGTAAGT
Source organism: uncultured Verrucomicrobiota bacterium (assembly GCA_964415955.1). GTDB lineage: Bacteria > Verrucomicrobiota > Verrucomicrobiia > Limisphaerales > CAYQCZ01 > CAYQCZ01. The sequence continues at coordinate 3,145 of CAYQCZ010000148.1, forward strand.
CATCACTCCAACCAAAACTCGACGCCAAAGCAGCGGGAATCGTCCGGTGGCCTGCCAGAGCCAGGTCACAGCAACCGGCAGCAGAAGAATCACAGCGGAAGCCAGGGCGTTCGGATAACCGGCGAAGGTCCCAAAAACCCTGCCCTTGCCCAGCCGTTTCAGAAACTCAGGACTGGCGGTCCACACCCCGTTGGTCTGCACGAGCACACCTTGACTCGCAAATCGTTCCAACTCCTCTGGCGGCAGCCCGCGCCATCCCTGCTGTTCATGTTCCTCAACATACCGCATGGTCTGTTCAAGCTCCCCATAACGCTGTTGAAAGCCGCTGAGCAGGACGAAAAGAAACCCCAGGACGAGAGTCCCAAAGAAGAACTCCGGATGTCGCAGTCTCCCAACCACCAGCCAGCCCAGATAAAAACTCGCCACCACGGCGGTGAAATGCGTGAGAGTCCGGGCACTCAGTGCTGGATCGATTGACTGCGTATGGGCAACGAACTGCCAACCAAGCCATGCGGCGGGCATCCAGAAGAGCCACATGGGCCGCCCCGGTTCCGGCGAGGCCACCAAAAGACCGGTGATGGCCGCCGCCCCCAGCAGCATCAGCCCCCATGACATCGGCCAGGGGAGCAGGAGCGCGTCCCACAGGCCGGCAGGGGGATCGAACATCGGTGGAATCACCACCGGCGCACCCAGCTTGTTCAGAATCAATGCGAAACACACCCCCACAATGCCCGCCACCCACGAAGCCCGCGCTTTGCCAGCCGCCGCAGCCTCACCGGCTGCACCGGACGCGGCCGGAACTGGTTTTCGCCTGTTCGATCCGCTCACAAGGAAAGTTTCAGAAGCCCCACTTCAAGGGCCAGGGCTTCCTGAACATTGGTGCCGCCCAGCAAACGCTGGGTTTGTTCCAACTGCTCCAGGTTGGACAGCGCCTTACGAGTGTCCAGCCGGGCAGCCACTGCCTTGGATGAAGCCAGAAGCTCCGGAAAAGCCACCATGTCCTCTGCGGGACCGAGTGTCATCAGCCACACATCGCGGAGCCACCAGTGCAGGGCACCCAGGAGATCGCCACGATGCCGCCGGTATTCCGCCTCGATGGCGGCCTTCAGTTCTTCTTCCAGTCTTTTGGCCAGTTCAGGCTCCAGGTCATCATACCGGCTCAACGGTGACCTGGCTTCAAGCTCCTCCTGGATGGCGTCCCGCCGCGTGGCCAGATGATCCACGAGCGCCCCGAGCAGCTTGTAACGTGCCAGCAACCCCTGCTTCGTTGTGGACGCCATTTCGGCAAAGGCTGTCAGCCACTGCTTCTGGGAATCCTCCATGGGACGCATGGACTCGCTGGCAAAACTCAGGCGCAAACACCGTGAAAGGATGGTTTCAAGCAATCGCTGTGGTTCATCGGTCAACAACACCATCACGGATCGGGCGGGCGGTTCCTCAAGCGTCTTGAGGAAGGCGTTGGCCGCCTGCACGTTCATGCGGTCCGCCCCGGCGAGGATCGCCACCTTGTAGCGCGCCTCCGTGGGTTTGAGGTTCACCTCGCGAATCAGCTCCCTCACGCCGTCCACACCGATCACGCGGGACTTCATCTCAGGCCTCAGCCAGTGGACGTCAGCATGGTTCCCGTGATCGATCTTCCGGCAGGCCAGGCACACGTCGCAGCAATCAACGGCCGCGCCCCCCCCGCCCGTCAGCGGCGCTTCACAGTTCAGGGTTTTGGCCAGGCCCTTGGCCACGCCCTCCAGCTCGACCAGGTCGTTTCCTGAAAACAAATACGCATGGCCAAGACGCCCGCGCTCCAGGCTGCGCTGAAGAAGCTGGATCGCCTGCTGCTGGGCTGGAAAGGATGCAAACGACATTGGTCACTCTTTAACGGCACGAATGGCCACCGTCCAGCGCACAAAAAAGGATTCAACGGTAGGGCTGGTGAAGCTTCACCTTCTGGGCCTTCCGCACACGGATGTTCAGCATCTCCACGGAGACTGAAAACGCCATCGCGAAGTAGATGTATCCCTTGGGGATGTGATGATGAAAGCCCTCGGCGACGAGCATGGAGCCGATCAGGATCAGGAAACTCAGCGCCAGCATCTTGATCGTGGGATGCCGGTCCACAAAATCACTGATCTGGTTCACGAACAGCAGCATCACCACCATGGCCATGACCACGGCTGCAATCATCACCCCCACCTGTTTCACCATGCCGACGGCCGTGATCACCGAATCCAGCGAAAACACGATGTCCAGCAACATGATCTGCACAATGACACTCGCGAAGGTCGCCTCCATCGACTCCGTCCTCCCTCCGTCCACGCCCTCCAGTTTCTCGTGAATCTCGTAGGTGCTTTTTCCCAGCAGGAACAGGCCGCCCAGTATGAGAATCAAGTCCTTCCCGGACACCGCCAGGTGCATGCCCATGATGGCCGGTTCCCAGAAGGGCTTGTCCAGTTTGACGACCCATGCCAGCCCGCACAAGAGCAGCACACGTGTCACGAGGGCGGCTGCCAGTCCTGTTTTCCGGGCCTTGACCTGCTGTTCCATCGGCAGCTTGCCGCTGAGAATGGAGATGAAAATGATGTTGTCGATGCCCAGCACGATTTCCAGCAGCGTCAGCGTCAGCAGCGCCACCCATATCTCGGGGTTGGTCATCCATTCCATGGGCGCATGGTAGCCATCCCCCCCTGAATTCAAGCATAATAACGGGTGCGAACTTTGCAGCCCGTGCATCTGCTTCACTCACGGACTGCCATGGGGGCGCAGGCGGCAGCCGTCCGTATTTCACACCGATGACGGGGCCGCATGACGGCGTCCAAGTTTGCCACTGACAAATCAGGGATCATTCCTGCATGTTCACCCCATGCAGAAGTGGATAGCAGATTATCTGAACGCACAGAAGGCCGCCCTGGACTCCATTCCGCACGATGCCGTGGCGGCATTGATCAATGTGCTGCATCGGGCGTGGGCCGGGGACCGCCAGGTGTTCATCTTTGGAAATGGCGGCAGCGCCTCCAACGCCTCCCATTTCGCCACCGATCTTGGCAAGGGATCTTCCGACAAGCTGGGCAAACGTTTCCGTGTGATGTCGCTCAATGACAATGTGAGCTGGCTCACAGCCATCGGAAACGACTACGCCTACGAGGATGTGTTCGTCCGCCAGCTTCAAAACTACGGCCGTTCCGGCGACATTGCCATGACCCTGAGCGTGAGCGGCAACTCCCCCAACTGCGTCAAGGCCATCGAATGGGCCAACGCCAGCGGGCTGACCACCATCGCCCTGGTGGGTGCAAAACGTGGCCGTCTCGCAGACATCGCCGCCCACCGCATCGTCATCAACGACACGCACTATGGACGGGCGGAGGATGCCCAGATGGGCATCTGCCACATGCTCTGCTACGCCTTCATGGAACTTCCAGAACTGGCGGCCAAAGGTGAGAAGGTCTGAACCGGCGCGCTTTTGCCTTTCACCTGCACGGGCGGTGCGTCCTTGAATTGAAACCCATCCCCCGCCCTTCGACGTGTTTCCTCAGACACGAGGATGGATTCGTTGTGAACCTTGGTGAGACCTTCGATGCGTGAGGCAAGGTTCACGGCATCACCAATGGCTGTAAACTCACGACGATGCGGGGCTCCGATGTTGCCGACAACGGCCGGGCCGGTGTGGATCCCGATGCCGATCCTGAGTGCCGGCTCGCCACGCCCGGCTCTCTCTTCGTTCAACTCATGCAGGGCTTCAAACATGGCCAGGGCGCATCGCACGGCCCGCCCGGCATGATCGTCCTGCTTCAACGGCGCTCCGAAATAGGCCATGATTCCATCGCCAATGTATTTGTCCAGCGTGCCTCCATGCTCGAAAATCAGGCCGACCATCCGTGCATGGTAGTCGTTCAGCATGGCCACCACCTGCTCGCCCGAAAGCTTCTCACTGATCGCCGTGAAGTCACGGATGTCACTGAAGAGAATCGTCACCTCGCAGGAACGCGCCGTGTTGAGGTCGTCATGCGCGTGCTCGATGTGGCGGGCGACAGCCGGTGAGAAATAGCGTCCCAACCGCTCCCGCTTCACCCGGGCTTCGGTCACCTGCTCCACAAGCTGCACCCGCCGCCGGCGCGCGTGCGAGCAGATGGTCGCAACGAAGACGATGAGCACGGTGCCGGAAATCATCCCCCCCGGCGTGTCACCCCCTTCGAACTGAAGAATCAACTCCAGCAGGGCGCCAATGGCCGCAGCCAGATAGATCTGACGTATCTCCAGGGAAACGGAGGCCAGCGTCACCAATGCCACAAAAATGGCGAGGCTGAAGGTCGCCACCGCACGGGTGTCCGTGGCCGTCTCAAAGGAACCCATTTGCAGCAGGAAAATCATCGGCATGTCGAGGAATGGCACGGCCAGTCCGCCCAGCCTGGCGGTGCTGCGCCGCCGACACCCTTCCAGGTGAATCGCCAGTGCGCCCAGCAGATACGCGCTCATGAGGGGCACGCCTTGCTGCCAGACCGGATCACCAAGGACATGACCAAGGACAAGATGAATGCCGAGGAACAGGGCCACGCCGACCAGTCTCAACAGATTGATCAGGCGGGCATTGCGGAACTGCTCCCGTTCAATCGCCCTGGCGAATGGATCCATGTCGATCTCGGCCGCTTCAGTCAGATGCATGTGCATTCTTATGAAGCGGCATCGTTCACAACAGAAGCCGCAAAGTCAGCGCCGGTCGTGATTTACGCCGGCCGGCATCCCGGATAAGCTGGGCAGGGCCCGGCCAGCGCAGCCCAGACCATGAACCAGACCGGACACAACAAGACCATGCGGGGGGCGGCGAGCAACCCGCCCAACCGCTTCGAGGAACTGCATCTGGAGCCCGACGAGGACTGGCATGATCCGGATGAGCGGCCGTTGCGAACGCGATTCTACCGCGACACCTCCAAAACGATCATCAACTACAACGACAGCCCGGACATCCCTTTCGAAGCCAGCATCAACCCCTATCGCGGCTGCGAACACGGCTGCATCTACTGCTACGCACGGCCGTTTCACGAATACCTCGATTTCTCAAGCGGACTCGATTTCGAATCCAGGATCATGGTCAAGGAGGATGCCCACAATCTGCTCCGCAAGGAGCTTTCCTCCCCCAAATGGAAGCCCAAAGTGCTCGCCATGAGCGGGGTCACGGACTGCTACCAACCCGTGGAACGTCGTTTGAAACTGACACGCCGATGCCTCGAAGTGCTGGCGGAATGCCGCAATCCGGTGGGCATCGTGACCAAAAACCAGCTCCTCACCCGTGATCTGGATCTTCTGTCTGAACTCGCACGGCATCGCGCCGTGGCCGTTTTCATTTCCCTGACAACTCTGGATGACGCGCTCCGCCGCGTGCTGGAGCCGCGCACCTCACCGCCCGCAATGCGCTTGAAAGCCATCGAGAGTCTCGCCCAGGCGGGCATTCCCACCGGCGTGATGATCGCCCCCATCATTCCGGGTTTGACCGACCACGAGATGCCAAAGCTGCTGGAGGCCGCCGCCAACGCAGGAGCCCAAACCGCAGGCAGCGTGGTGCTCCGGCTTCCGCATGCCGTGGCACCCATGTTTGAGGACTGGCTGGCGCGCCATTATCCAGACCGCAGGGACAAGGTGTTGAACCGCATGAAAAGTCTGCGCGGCGGAAAGCTATACGACGCCAGTTTTGGCAGCCGCATGACGGGCGAAGGCCCCGAGGCCGGGCGCATCGCCAGACTTTTCGAGGTGGCCAGACGAAGGGCCGGACTGGCCGGCGACATGGAGCCACTCTCCATCGCCGCCTTCCGCAGACCGGGCGGCATGCAAATGGAGCTGCTCTGAGAGCCTGTCTGAAAATGGCAAGGGGTGCTGCGGCTGGGGATTTTGGCTGTGGCC
>CAYQCZ010000149.1:0-2357 GCA_964415955.1 uncultured Verrucomicrobiota bacterium
GTTCAGGGCAAAGACGATGTCCTGTGTGCGCCCCACGGAGAAAGCTGGCATGATGACCTTTCCATCCTTCTGCAGCGTTTCACTGATGTAACCGCACAACTCATCCCTGGCGTCCACCGGACTCGAATGCAGCCGGTTGCCATACGTGCTCTCGATTTGTAGGAAGTCAACGTCCTCCACCGGCTGAGCGTCCCGCAGGATGTCCTGGCCGGGACGTCCGATGTCGCCGCTGAACAGGTATCGGAACTTACGCCCCCCCTCGTTCACGTCCAGCTGCACCTGGGCTGATCCAAGGATGTGCCCGGCATCCTTGAAGGTGACTTTGACGCCGTTGGCCACGAGCATGGAGCGTTCATAGTCGATGGCCACAAACTGTCTCACGGCCTTTTCAGCGTCGGTTGCCGAGTAGAGCGGTTCGACGGGTGGCAGCCCCTTTTTGGCGCGCTTTTTGGATACGAATTCAGCGTCGCATCTCTGGATTTCCGCAGAATCCTCCAGCATGATGCCGGCCAGATCGCGGGTGGCGAAGGTGCAAAAAATGTTCCCCTGAAAACCCTGCCGGCAAAGGTTCGGGAAGTTGCCGCAATGGTCGATGTGGGCGTGGCTCAGGACGGCTGCATCGACCGTGGCGGGATCGAATGGAAACTTTGAATTGCGCTCGATGGACTCATCTCTTTTCCCCTGGAAAAGGCCGCATTCGAGCAGAATCCTGCTGTCCCCGGTTTCCAGCAGATACATGGAGCCCGTGGTGGTGCGGGCCGCCCCGTGAAAAGTAATGCGCATGCCGGAACCATGCGTCAACGCCCCCGCAGCTTGCGAGCGTGAAAGGAGGGAAAAACCTACCGGTGCCTGAAGGTGATGCGCGCCTTGGAAAGGTCGTAGGGGGACATCTCCACGTTCACCCTGTCTCCCACGCTGATGCGGATGAAGTTCTTCCGCATCTTGCCGGAAATGTGCGCCAGAACCTCATGGCCATTGGGAAGGGCCACGCGGAACATCGTCCCGGGGAGCACCTGCGTCACCGAACCCACCAACTCTATCGCCTCTTCTTTGGGCATATGGAGAAACCGCTGCAATTAAGCCTGAAACACAATCCCGGCCGCATCCGTGTCACAATGACGGGCCGACAATGGAACACATTCCATCCCGGCTCCGAACCGGAATCAAGACCAGATTTCACACGAAAAGACCGGCAAACGGCTGTGGTGCTCCACCTGCTCCAATTCAGCTTCCCACCCATTTTAACTTTCCCCATAGTCGCCCCACATGAATTCCATGACGGGCCATGGCCACGGCGAGGCGGCGATCGACGGCATCAGGCTGGCGGTGGACATCACCTCCGTGAACCGCAAGCAGCTGGATGTTTCCATCAACATGCCGCGCGCTCTCGATGCCCTCGAACCGCAAATCCGCGAGCACATCGGGCGTGAGGTTTCCCGGGGCAGGCTGAATGTTCGCATAGGCCTGCAAGCCGCCGATGGCACGGCGGGTCCCTTGCGGATCAACCGCGAACTGGCTGCGGCGTGCGCCCGGGATCTGAACAACCTGGCGTCCGAGCTTGGATTGAGCGCGGGCGTGAGCATGGATTCCCTCCTGAGAATTCCCGGTGTCCTGCAGACGATCGAGGACGCAACCCTCGACGAGGCAACATTGTCAGCCGCGCTCCAGAAGGCGCTCTCGCAGGCCCTGAGCCGGCTCAAGGAGATGCGCCGCAACGAGGGGAGCCACCTTGCCGGGGACCTCCGGCACCGCGTGGACACGCTGCAAAAGTGCGTTGCCAGGATTGAAAAGCAGGCACCCAGGATCCCCTCGAAACTGAAGGAAACCCTGACCAGGCGCATTGCCGACGCCGGACAGCCTCTGAGCAGGGAGGATCAGGAACGCATCGACAGGGAAATTGTGTTCTATGCCGACCGGTCCGACATCACCGAAGAACTCACACGGCTGCGCAGCCATTTCAAGCAGTTCGACCAACTGGCCAAATCCAGGGAACCCGTCGGGCGCACCTTGGATTTCCTCTGCCAGGAGATGAATCGGGAGATCAACACGATCGGTTCCAAGGCCAATGATGCCTCCATTTCAAAGGAGGTGATCACGGCCAAGGCCGAACTGGAGCGTTTCCGCGAACAGGTTCAGAACATCGAATGACTTTTCCAGTGCATCCATCGCCGGCCTTGCTGCTGGTGCTTTCCGCACCCTCCGGGGCGGGCAAGACCACCCTTGGGCGGAATCTGCTCAGGGACATGGGACACCTGCGGCGCGCAGTGACATGCACCACCCGGCCGCCGCGGCCAGGTGAAACCGACGGTGTGGATTACCACTTTCTGAGCACCGAAACCTTTGGGGCGCATGTGCGG
>CAYQCZ010000149.1:2367-8995 GCA_964415955.1 uncultured Verrucomicrobiota bacterium
GCCATTTTCTCGAACACGCCACGGTCTATGGCAACTGCTACGGAACGTTGAAGCGCGAAGTCCGGACACACCTCGATGCCGGCAACGATGTGCTCCTCACCATCGATGTCCAGGGGGCTGAAAGCGTGCGACGCGCCGCAGCCGAAGACAAGGAGCTGGGGTCAAGGCTGGTGACCGTGTTTCTGACCACCGCCACTTGGGAGGAACTGGAGCGCCGCCTGCGCGGACGGGGCACGGAAGCATCCGACATCCTGCAAAAGCGCCTCGACACCGCCGCCGCAGAGCTGTCCCAGGCGCGGAGGTTCGATTATGTGCTGGTCAGCGGCACACCGGAAGAGGATGCCGGGCGGATGTCAGCCATTTTGACCGCTGAAAAAATGCGATCCCAACGCCTGATCCCCACCACCGCATGAAGCGCGACACCCCCCCAATGACTGTCCTCGGTGTATGCGGGTCCATCGCAGCCCACAAGGCAGCCGACCTTGCGAGCCAGCTGACCAGGTCGGGCATGAGCATTCATGCAGTGATGACTGCGGACGCCCTGAGATTCATCACGCCCCTGCCTTTCAAAACATTGACGCGCAATCCGGTCGTCACCGACCTCTACGACGAGGAGGAAGGCTGGAGGCCGGCCCACATCCGGCTGGCAGATGAGGCGGACCTGCTCATCATCGCGCCAGCCACCGCAAACGTGATTGCAAAGCTCGCCCACGGACTTGCAGACGACGCCCTGAGCTGCATCGCGCTGGCCTTGAACTCCGAGGCCGGGGTGCTTGTGGCTCCGGCGATGAACGGCAAGATGTGGCTGCATCCAGCCACACAGCAGAATGTCGCCCGGCTCAGGGAGCGCGGTGTAAACTTCATCGGCCCGGATGAAGGACTCCTGTCCTGTGGCTACGAGGGGCTGGGTCGGTTGTCACCGGTGGAGTCCATCGTGCAGAGGGCCCTGCAGATGCTTCAGGATTGAAGCGCACATGCACCTTTCACAGATCAGGGATTTTGCCAGGCTGTTGATCTCCCCCAAGGTGAACCCCACCGTTCAGGTGGCCCGCATTGACTTCATGGAGTTGAACATCCTCCTGCCTGTCAAGTGCGCCATCATCGGATTCCTTTTCTACGTCCTCTACGCATCACGCGTCTTTCCGGACGACAAGCAGATTGGCGATCTTTCACTGAAGACGCTTCGCCAGGTTTACTGGGTCTATGCCGGCGTCAGCTGTGCCGGAATGAGCGCCCTGCTGTTCATGCACCGGCTGAAGCCGTGGATTGTCCAATGGCTGGTCAGCTTCATCAACCTCTCCGATGCGGTCTTCCTCGCATCCCTGACCGTGCTCACTGGCGTCATGAAGGAAATCACCTACTGGGCCTTTCTTTTCCTGATCGTGCGCAATGCCGTGAGCACACCCGTGGGGTGGCTCCAAATTCCGCTGAATCTTCTGACCATTGCGGCCTACGTGACCGCCGGTGTTTATGACAAGGCGTTGATCGACGTGGATTTCAAACGCTTTGACATGGCGGACGCAGGCCTGACCCCGGAGCAGATCGCCGATAACAGCGCCGGCTACCAGGAAGCCCTGACCCTGCGCATCCTGCTGATGCTCCTTCTTGTGGCGTGTTGCTACGCGCTGCACGTGCTTTTCGAGCAGCAACGGGAGGCGGAGGATGAACTGCGTGAACACGTCGTGCGGCAGGAGCAGATGCAGACCGCCGGCCGGCTGGCCGCGGAGATCGCCCATCGCATCAAGAACCCGCTGGCCATCATCAACAACGCCGTCTTCGCCCTGCGCAGGGCGCTCAAGGACGGCAAGGGCGACCCCAACCGGCAGCTGCAGCTGATCCAGGAGGAGATCGAACGCTCCGACAGAATCATAACCGAACTGATGGGCTACGCCCAGATGGCGGAGGGCAAGATTGAAAAGCTGGATGTGATCGAGGAGGTGGAAAAAGCAATCGAACAGGTGTTTCCACCCGGGGCCAAATACGACATACAAATCCACAGGGACTTCAGCCCGGGCATCCCTCCGCTGCAGATGCAGCGAGGTCATTTCAGGGACATCATCGTCAATGTTCTGCTCAACGCCCGGGATGCCCTGAAGGCTGGCGGCAACATCTGGGTTTCGGCACGGAGCGACACAAACTTCACCGTGACCATGGCCGTGAAAGATGACGGGCCCGGCATCCCAGCCGACAAGCACGAGCGCATCTTCGAACCTTACGTGACGGGCAAGGAAAAGGGCACGGGACTGGGCCTGGCCATCGTGAAGCACAACAGCGAGATTTACGGAGGCCATGTGGCCCTCCACTCCGAACTTGGAAAGGGGGCCGAGTTTGTCATACAAATACCCGCCAAGACCATGATGCGAATGCGCAAATGAGCAAAACCCTGCCACCAGTGCTCGTTGTTGATGACGAGAAAGGCATGCGGATTTCCATTCAGTCCATATTGGAAGCCGACGATTATGCCGTGGAAGCCGTCGAGTCCGCCGAGGATGCGCTCGTCCGCCTTCAGAAATCCACCTACCTGCTGGTCATCACCGACGCGCGTCTTGGCGGCATGACGGGCTATGAGTTCCTGAGGCGGCTGAAGGAACGCTGGCCGGATACACCCGTCCTGATGATCACCGCATACGCCACACCAAAGCTGGCCGTGGAAGCCATCAAGGCCGGGGCCATCGATTACCTGGCCAAGCCCTTCGCGCCGGAGGAACTGCTCCTTGCCCTGGAGCGGTGTGCGGAGCGCTACAAGCTGATACGGGAAAATGCCGCGTTGCGCGCCCAGGCCGAGGCTCCATACCAGCTCGCCAACATCATCGGACAATGCCCGGCCATGGCCGAACTCAAGGATCTCATCCTCAAGGTGGCCCCCACGGACGCCACGGTGTTGATCCTGGGGGAAAGCGGCACGGGCAAGGAGTTGATTGCCGGCGCCCTTCATGCCCTGAGCTCCAGACACCATCAAAACTACATCCGCATCAACTGCGCAGCCATCCCCGACACGCTTCTTGAAAGCGAACTCTTCGGCCACGAAAAGGGGGCCTTCACGGGCGCACTCAAACAAAAGCCCGGACGTGTTGAGGAGGCCGACGGCGGCACCATCTTCCTGGATGAAATAGGGGACATGAGCCGTCCGTTGCAGGCCAAACTGCTGCGTTTCCTTGAAGACGGCTCCTTCACCCGGGTGGGGGGCAACGAGGAATTGCGCGTCAACGTCCGCCTCATTGCCGCCACCAACCGCGATGTCATCCAGGCCATCCATGACAAGGACTTCCGCGAGGATCTGTTCCACCGCTTGAACGTGGTTCAATTCCGCCCGCCGCCCCTGCGTGAGCGCCAGTCGGACATCCAGTTGCTGGCCAATCACTTCCTCGCGCAGTTCTCCACGGCCATGAAAAAGAAGACCAGCCGTTTCTCCAGGCTGGCCGCGCAGAAACTTTGCTCCCACCACTGGCCGGGCAATGTCAGGGAACTGCGCAATGTGGTGGAGCGCGCGGTCATCCTTGAGTCCACTGACGAAATCCAGCCAGACAATGTTCCGGATTTCAAACTTGAGACCGGCTTGCGACGCAAGGGTGCGCCATCTCCGGCGCTGGTCTCCGACAAGCCGCTTGATGAAATTGTGGCCGATTATGAGCGGCAGATCATTCTCAGCTCATTGGAGAGAAACCATTTCAACATTGGCCGGACCGCTGATGATTTGAAAATGACCCGTCACGCCCTCCGTTATCGGATGACCCGCCTGAACGTCACCACGGATGCCTCGGAGAGTGATGTTGAGGCGGAAGGGAAGGAGGATGTCCGTGCCACTGCGCGCTGAAGAACTTCTGGCGGCCCTCCCCGCACCGGAGGTCGCAAAGGCCAACGGCTCCTACAGCCAGATGCCCGGCATGCTGGGCAACGACCTCTTCTGGGCGATCCTTCCGGGGCTTGCGCTGTTTTTGATGCTTGCGGGTGGAATCTGGCTCAAACATCGAAAAAAACATGGTGCAACGGCCTGCCATGGGAACGGCCGACGGCGCAGACGGCGTTCATCACGACCTGCGACACTCGCCGAGACCGGCGGCCTGCCGCCTCCCAAGGCGTCGGCGTGAATGGTTTCCATTGAAGGATGCAGGCCAGTGAATCCATCACGCAGCGGAGTTCCTCCAACCTCGCCATGGCGTTCATCGTGCTGCCAAAATCTCAGCGGCGGGACATGGCGGTGCTATATGCGTTCTGCAGGGAGGTGGATGACGTCGCAGACGACGAAGGCGTCCCGGTCGAAACCCGCCAGCATCAGCTCAACGAGTGGCGGGAGGACATCAAACGCGCATTTCAGGGCGGCAATCCCTCACACCCCGTGAACAGGGAGCTGCAGGAGGTGATTCAACGCCACCCTCTCGAGGCTACCCTCTTTGAGGAGTTGATCACGGGGGTGGAAATGGACCTGACCACCACGCGCTACGAGAGCTACGAAGCCCTGGAACTCTACTGCTATCGTGTCGCCTCCGTGGTTGGCCTGCTGAGCATCGAAATCTTCGGCTACCAAAACCCCAAGTGCCGGGATTATGCAGTCCACCTTGGCAAGGCGCTCCAACTGACGAACATACTGAGGGATGTCGGCAATGACGCCGCCCGCGGCCGGATTTACATACCCCGGAAGGAACTGGAGCGTTTCCAGGTGCCGGAAACGGACATTCTTGAGGGAAGGTTTTCGGAGCGTTTTCGCGCCCTCGCAGCGGGCATCGCAGAAAGAGCCAGACACCATTACCGTGCTGCCAGGGATTTGCTTCCAGCCGAGGACAGAAAATCCATGATCTCCGCAGAATTGATGGGGGCGGTTTACTGGAGTTTGCTCCAGAAACTGGAGCACGAAGGCTTTCCCGTCCTCGACCCCAGCCCCACGCGCCTGAACAAAGCCCAGAAAATCACCCTCATCCTGCGGGCCTGGCTCAGGAACAAGCTGGGCAGCCAGCTGCCAAACTACGGCTGAGCGGCTTTATCCGCGGCCCCGGCCGCGTCCGCAGCGGCAGGCGGATCATTCTTCGGTCCTGCGGGAGGGGAGGCCACCCCTTTGGAGCCCAGAATCTTGAACATCACAGCCCCGCAGTCCGGACACTTGCCCTTGATGGCCCTGCGCCCGTTCTTCATGACTTCCTCCACGGCATCCGCAATGGATTTCCGGGCCTTGCATTTGACACAGTAGCCTTCGGTCATGAGTCGTCTTGATCTGTGGGAAAGCCAGGCTTTCCGAATTCACCCAAATCCTAGTTTTGACGGAAACCAAGCGTCAACCCGTAAAACCCCGTCCCGGCAGCGACCTCAAGAGCCATCAGGCAAGCACCGCCAGGCACACTTTCATCCGCCTTGCAGCCTCAAGGATTGACGATCTCCAACTGATGCTGGGGCGAAAGCTTGCTGTCGGGACGCGGCGACGGAATGCCATTGACCAGGTAGTCAAACTTGAACTGGTAATGCACCACATGCCTGTCCCCAGCCACCGGCAGGAGGGCCTCCCAACGGTTGGGCAGTTTGGGCGTGCGGCGCATCGGGAAAAACTCGTTGCCCACCTTCACGAAGGCCTCGAAGGATTCCGGACGGATGCTCTGCTGGTTGCTCCGCCAGTGGGCCTCCACCAGATACAACCCCTCGGCATTGCGGGGCAGTTGCGCCGGAGTCAGATTCGTGATCGCGGTGTTGTAAAAAGAGTCCGTCGTGCAGCCGCCCAGAGACAGCATCAGCCCCAAAAAAACGCCAAACCGAAGCATTTTTGTCATGCCGCGCAGCGTGTCACAGCGGCAAACGCGTTGTAAAGGTGGTTTTGGCCCGGCCCCTTGCGGGCATTTAGACATCCGCCTGCTCAGGGCATCACCGTTTGAACGGCGATGCCTCGAGCTTGCGCACCAGTTTCCTTGCCGCCTCGAATGTCGAAACCCCCTCCTCCAACTCCACCAGGGTCCACTTCTCGGGCATTTCATAGGACTCACCCGGCTTCAGCGTGATTTCCGGGCTCAAAGGCTCCAGTTCCGCCCGCCCCTCATCGAAATACAATTCCACCGTGTTCCCCCCATCGGTGTAGCGGCCCTTCGGGTCCACGGGAAAATACTTCACGAACAGCAGCCTGCCACGCACATAGGCGATCCATCCCGCATCGGCGTCCACCCCGAGCTTCGAGCGCTCCCCCTCGCATCTGGCCACCAGCACGCCATCCATCACCCGCACGTTGGGATGCTCCGGACGGTCGCCATCGTAATGTCCCCTGCCCTCGCTCCGGCGCATCAAAGACCATCCGGCCCTGAACCGGCTTTTTTTCGCCATCGGTATCATGGCAAAGCCCCCCCCTTCGCACAATGTCCTGTCCCACAGGCAGTAGGACACGTTCGTGCCGGCGATGTTTTCCATGCGATGCACAATGCCCAATGCGCCGGTCTCAGGCTCCATGGTGATCTCCTTGCTCAGTTGCACACCCACGGTTGGATCCGGCAGGCTGATCACCCGCACCGTGTCATCGCGCGGCGCATCTCCCGCGTAGGTGCCCAGCCACAGCGGCAAATGACGCGGTATCCCCCGCAATTCCGGCCCGATATCCACCTGGTGACCCGGCGTGGCAAAGCCTCCGGGAATCTTTTTACCAACAGCCCGAATGTGAAAG
>CAYQCZ010000150.1:0-8993 GCA_964415955.1 uncultured Verrucomicrobiota bacterium
CCACGGAGGTTACTGGTTGGAATGGGCGAGAAAGCGCTCCGCGTCGATGGCTGCGGCGCATCCCATGCCCGCTGCCGTGATGGCCTGACGATAAACACGGTCGGAGCAGTCACCTGCCACGAACACTCCTTCCACATTGGTCTGGGACCCCTGTTTGCGGAGGATGTAGCCGCTTTCGTCCATGTCGATCCGGCCTTTGAAGAGCTGCGTGTTCGGCACGTGCCCCACCGCAATGAACACGCCCGCACAGTCGAGCTGGCTTTCCGCGCCAGTCTTGAGGTTCTTGAGCTTCACGGCAGTGACCTTGTCCTGTTTTTCATCGAGGATTTCTGTGACCACTGAATCCCATACGGGCTTGATCTTTGGATTCGCCAGGGTGCGTTCGGCCATGATCTTGGAGGCGCGCAGCGTGTCGCGGCGATGCACCAGATACACCGTTGAGGCAAAACGGGTCAGGTAGGTGGCTTCCTCGCAGGCGGAATCGCCTCCGCCCACGACGACCAGCGGCTGGTTGCGGAACATCGGCAGGGCACCGTCGCAGGTGGCGCAGTAGGTCACACCCTTCTTTTCCAGAATGTGTTCGCCCGGAACGTCGAGATGCTTGTGGCCTGCGCCGCTGGCGATGATCAGTGTCTGGGCCTCCACCGGGTCGCCATCGATGATGAGTTTGAAGGGGCGGCTGCTGACATCCACGCTTTCCACCGTGCCGAACTTCACCCTGGCGCCGAAGCGTTCCGCCTGTTTCTGCATCGCCACCATCAACTCATAACCGTCGATGCCCTCGGGAAATCCCGGGAAGTTTTCAACGATGCTGGTGGTCGTCAACAGGCCGCCCGGCATGGTGCCGGTCAGGACCAGCGGTTCGAGATTGGCGCGTGCCGTGTAGATGGCTGCCGTGAGACCTGCGCAACCTGTGCCGATGATGACGACCTTTTCCATAGGGCGCGAAACCTAATGACACCCCTCCTTGTTGGCAAGTGTCCGAAACCTTGAATCTGATGGCTCAATCCTTCCCGGTCTTTTTCTTCCCCTTGGCCTTGGCCGGGGGCGCGGTTTGGGGCTTGGACGCGGGCACCGGCCAGTCGGGTGAATCGACATGCGCTTCACGCATCAGCGTCCGGGCGCGCTGAACGACCTCGGGATGCATGGCGGCCAGATTGGTTTCTTCGCCGATGTCCTTGGAGAGGTCGTAGAGCTCCACCGGGAGGGATTCATCGAAACCCAGCCGCACGGCCTTCCAGTTCTCCATGCGAACGGCCTGTTTGCCGCCTTGCTCGTAAAACTCCCAGTAAAGGTAATCGTGCTTCTGCTGCTCCTTCTGGCCGAGCAGTGTGGGCAGAAAGCTGATGCTGTCGCGATCCGGGGGCAGGGGAACGCCGGCCAACTCACCGAAATAACCCACATGGTCATTGACCGTGCCGGATTTGATGCGGCCCGGCCAGCGCGCGATGAACGGCACGCGGATGCCGCCGTCGTAAAGGTCGCGCTTCATGCCGCGCAAAGGACCATTGGCGTCGAAGAACTCGGGGTCATTGCCCCCCTCCTTGTGGTGGCCGTTGTCGCTGGAGAACATGACAAGGGTGTTTTCGTCCAGCTTGAGTTTCTTGAGCAGGGCGAAGAGCCGGCCCATGTCGCGGTCCAGCCTGGTGATCATGGCGGCCTGGCCTTTGTTCGGCGGCGTCCAGTCCTTGTCCTTGTAGATGCCCCAGTCGGGGACTTCCTGTCCGTTGCCGGTGCCGCGTGTGCCTTCGTTGTTCGCATGGGGCACGGTGGCGGCCAGGTATAGGAAGAAGGGGCGTTCATGGTTGGCCTCCACCCATTTCAAGGCCTGGTTCACAATGATGTCGTGGCTGTAATCCACCGCCTTTGATGCCCATCCGGCACCGAGTTCCTCATAGGATTGCCCCGTGCGATGCAGCACGTTGCGGAGCAGGAAGCGGCTTTCATTGCGGATGAGGTATTCCGGGTAGTAGTTGTGCGCGTGATGCTGGTTGAGGTAGCCGAAGAAGAAATCGCACCCCTGCCGCGTGGGCATGCCGACCTCTGCCACGCCTTCATCCCCGAGGCCCCACTTGCCGCAGAGCGCCATGGCGTATCCCGCCTCCTTCAACACTTTGGAGACCGTCACATCACCGGGGCGGAGCGACTGGGCGATGGGGTTTGTGCGACCTGCGTTGCCCCGGACCCGGGTGTGGCCGTGGTGCTGGCCTGTCATCAGCACGCTGCGTGAGGGGGCGCAAACGGTGGCACCGGCATAGAATTGCGTGAAGCGCATGCCTTCGCGGGCCATGCGGTCGATGTTCGGCGTCTGGATGAGTTTCTGGCCGTAACACCCCAGATCGCCATAGCCGAGATCATCCGCCAGCACGAAGATGATGTTTGGTTTGGCGTCTGCGCCATCGAGGTTTGGGCTGTGCAGCAGGCAGACGCCGGCTGCAAGGGCTGTGAACAGCCCGGCCCATCCGCGAATCCTCATGTTCATGTGTGCAGGGGGTGGGTTGGTTCGTTCAGCAGGTAATGAGGCGGCCGGTGCCGGTCACCTTGGCAGTGCGCCTTCGGTGAACTTGCCGGTTTTGTCCACGTAACCTTCGATGGGCGGATCACCGGATTCTTCCTCCGCGGGGACTGTCAGCAGATCGTTTTCGACCTTTTCCTTTTTCTTCTTGGGCGGGGCTTTGAAGGCCTTGGCAATGCCGCCTTTGAAAGGCTCCACGCTGTCGAAGTCAGGTGGGATCACAAACTTCCCCTCCTTGTCGATGAATCCCATGCCGTTGCCGACGCGCACGCCGGCCAGTCCCTCGGAAAACGCCTGGCCATTGTCGAACTTCGCCTCGATCACCGTCTTGCCGGTCTTGTCGATGTAGCTGAACTTCTGCCCGTCACCATCTGCCACAGGTGCCAGCCCTTCGGCAAAAAGGCCCGCTGTTTCAAAGCGGGGTTCGATCACCATCCTGCCGGTCTTGTCCACGTAGCCGTATTTGCCGTCCTTTTGCACCGCCGCCAGCCCGTCCGAGAACTGGCCGACAGACCCGTATTCTGCCGGGATCACGGCCTCGCCCGCAGGATCGATGAAGCCATATTTTCCGTTGAGTTTCACGCGCGCCAGGCCTTCGCTGAATTTGTCGGCCATTTCAAAGCGCGGGATGATGGCGTATTTGCCGGTCTTGGCGATGTATCCCCACTTGCCATCCTTCTGCACGACCGCCAGTCCGTCCACGAACTCCCCGGCATGATCGAACTTCGGCGATATGGCTTCCTTGCCGGCTTCATCCACATAACCCCATCCTGTATTCATGCGCTTGGGGGTGAGGTTCTTGTTCAGGTTGGCAGCACCGCCGTCGCACCCGGTGAAAATGGCCGCTGAAAATGCCAGCGCAGCCGCAAACATGCATTGGAGAGGTTTCATGGCCGCCCATCAAAAACCAGTTCGCCTTGTGTGGCAAGTTTCGATGACCCGGAAAGACGGATCATGGGGCAAGACCCCCCTGCATCAGCCTCGCGGCTTGCCAAGGCCATGCGGGGGAAGGAAGCTTGCGGAAGCATCATGCGGCGCTTCTGGATCATCGCGGTGTTGGTGGCGTGCCGGTTTCTGAGCCCACAGGCTTCGCTGCTGGCGGCAGGCGATGCCCCCTTGAATTACTGGGCGGATGGGTTGAACGAAAACATGGGCCTTCCCCAGAACACGGTGACGGCCGTGTTGCAGTCGAAGACCGGTTACCTCTGGCTGGGAACGCCCCGCGGTCTGGTGCGTTACGACGGGGTGCGGCTCCGCACGTTCGATTCGCAGAATGTCCCTGAATTGCGGGACCAGCACGACCAGATCACCTGCCTGGCAGAAGATCAATCCGGCGTCCTCTGGGCGGGGACCAAACAGGGCGGCGTCCTGCGCATCGAGGATGGACGCTTCGGCGTCCTGGGTTCCGCCCATGGGCTGCCCGATCTGGGGGTGACCTGCATGTGTGTGGACGCCGAGGGGCATCTCTGGGTGGGAACGGATTCCGGGGGGGTCTTCCAGTATCGCGACGGGGATTTCACCTCCTATCCCGTGTTCCGTGACTGGCAGGGTCAATACCCAAGGGCCCTGGTGGCGGGCGGACGCGGGCGTGTCTGGGTGGCGACGTCCCGGCAGTTCGGGGTCATTCAGGATGGCGAACTGCGCATCCTGGCCGATGCCCCCACCCAGCGCGCGGACACGGTTCACATTGCAGCTTCGGGAAATGGCGGCCTCTGGGTGACGTTTGACGGGCGCCTGTTGAAATACGATGACGAAGGGCGGTTGGAAAAGGACATCGGACGCTTCCTGCCCCCGGGCCAGGCCGGCGTGCGGGTGACGGCGCTGATGGAGGACAGCCGCCAGCAGGTATGGATCGCGACTTATGGCCGGGGCATGTTCTGCCGGACTACCGGCGCGTTTCGTCCGGTGGAAAACGACCGTGGAGAACGGCAGGTGCTGGCGCTTCGCGAGGACCGGGAAGGCAACATCTGGGTGGGCGTGCGTGGCGCGCAATTCGGCCTTCTGCGTCTCAAGGAGCGTTTCATCGAGGTGGTGGACACGACCCGCGGCCTGCGTGCGCCGGTGGTTACTTCGGTGCATCCGGCCCGCAGTGGCGGCCTCTGGGTGGGCACGGATGGAGGCGGATTGCACAACCTCTCGCAGGAGGGCGTGAAACATGTCCCGCTGGATGGCGGTGGCGACCGCGTGTGGGCGGTGCTGGAGGACAGCCGGACCAACCTCTGGGTGGGCACCGAGAACGGCCTTTACCGCATGGGCGAGGGCGTCCTGACCAATTTCGGGCCCGCCACACAAAGCTTTTCCATCCGGGCGCTGCACGAGGATTCAAACGGCTTCATCTGGGCGGGAACCGCCGATGCCGGGGTGTGCCGCATCAGCGCGGATTCCTTCCGCCAGTTCACCGAACAGGACGGCCTGGCGAACAATGACGTGCGTGCCGTGCAGGAGGACGCTTCCGGCCACATCTGGATCGCCACCTCGCAGGGGGTGTGCATGCTGAGCAACGGCGTTTTTCACGTCACCACCTCCACCAACGGACTGCCCAGCGACCTCGTGCGGACTCTCTACCTGGACCGGGACGGACAACTCTGGGTCGGCACAGGGCGAGGCCTGGCCGTGCTGGTCGATGGCCGGTGGAACCACTTCAACTCACGCACGGGCAGGCTGCCGGATGACACCATTTCACAGATCATCGAGGACACCCGCGGCAACCTCTGGATCGGATCGAACAAGGGCGTGTTCCGCCTCAAAACCTGGGAACTGCTCGGGTATGTCCGTGGCAGGGCCCAAACCCTCTCCAAGGTTCTCTATGGCGCCTCGGACGGATTGAAAACCCCGGAATGCAACGGCGGCTTCCAGCCGTCGGTGGCCATGACCTCCGACGGACACCTTTACTTTCCCACGCTCGACGGCCTTGCTGAAATCGACCTCGCCCGCGTGCGGCAAAATGACCGTGTGCCCGGTGTTGTCATCGAGTCGCTCATTGTCGATGACAAGCCCGTGCAACTGGACGGCCCCATCCGTCTGCCACCCGGGGGCGGCCGTTACGAGATCGCCTACACGGGCTTCAACTACTCCGCCCCGCGTCTCATCCGTTTCCGCTACAAGCTCGAGGGTTTCGATGCCGACTGGGTGGACGGCGGTTCCGGCAGGCTTGCCGTTTATCACCTCCTGCCGCCGGGCAGCTACAAGTTCCGCCTCATCGCGGGCATCGAGGACAGCACCAGCTGGAATGAAATCGGCAAGTCCCTTGAGTTTGTGATCCTCCCGCCGTTCTGGCGCACGTGGTGGTTCGCGGCGTTGATCGGGCTGCTGATCACAGCCACCGCGCTCTCCGTGTATCGCTTCATCACCGTGCTCCAGCTCCGACGCCGACTGCGCGAACTTGAACGCCAGCAGGCCCTTGAACGCGAACGCTCCCGCATCGCCAAGGATGTCCACGATGACCTCGGTGCCCGGCTCACCCAGATCGGCATCATCGGTGAACTCATCCGTCGCGACGCCGCCAAGCCCGCTACCGCCGAGCTGGCCGAGAAACTCACCCGCGCCACCCGCGAGGTCTCCGAATCCGTTGATGAAATCGTCTGGGCCGTCAATCCCAGCAATGACACGCTCGACCGCCTTGTGCCGTATCTGCTGAACTACGCCGAAGAATTCCTGGAGCCCACCACCATCCGCTACCGCCTCAATGCGCCGGACGTCATTCCCCCGTTGCCCGTAAAATCCGACGCGCGCCACAACATCTTCCTCGTGCTCAAGGAAACCTTGAACAACGCCGTGAAGCATGCGCGCGCCTCCGAGTTGCAGGTGAACATCCTTTGCGAAGCCTCCACCCTGACCGTCGAGGTCAGGGACAACGGCCTTGGCTTCGAGATCAGCCAGGCGCGTCCGCTCGGCAACGGCCTCACCAACATGCGCAAACGCATGGAGGAAATCGGCGGCTCATGGACCATCACCACTGCGCCGGGCAAGGGCACCACCACGTTGATCAAACTTCCTCTTCAGACCACTGCCAAGTCTCACTGACACACCAGTGCGCGTGTCTGCGCCACGCTTGCCGTCCCGGTCGTCCCCACCTGATGAATCACCACCGAGGCCGCCGCGTTCGCGATCTCCAGCGCCTCGTGCAAGGTCGCCCCGCCCAGCAGCGCCGCCGTCAGGTTCGCCGTGACTGAATCACCAGCACCCACGATGTCGATGGGTCCGCGTGTGGGCAGCGCCGTCACATGCGCCGTGCTCCCGCCGGCATCCGCGCCCACCATGCCTTCCTCCGCCATCGTCACAAACACATGCCTGCCTGTCTGTGACGCTATGGCCGCCGCCTGTTGTTGAATCCACTCCACATCGGAACGGTGCGCCATGCCCACCGCCCGGCCCAGCTCGCTGCCGTTCATCTTGAAACCCACCGGCGGGAAATGCCGGAAACCACGCCGGCTGTCCGCAAGGATCAGCAATCCCGGCTTGCGCGCCGCAATGCCGCCCACCGCATCCAGCACACGCGCCGTGAGCACGCCCGTGTCCGGCACATCCACCTGGTCCAGCAGGATGAAGGCATCCACGCTGCGCCCCAGCGAGCGGATGGACCGGATCAACGCGTCCTCCACCGCACGGGGCGTGGACGACCAGTTCTTGAAATCCAGCCGGTTCAACTCACGCGGCACGGCCACCCTGGGCGCACCTGATCCCGGACCGCCCTTGCTCCGTCCGGTTCGGTGCACCTTGGGTGGCACCGTGGATGGCATCATCAGCGGCTTGGTGTAGGTAAAGGTGCGCCGCAACGGCGTCTCCAGCACATGACGCGTGTTTACGCCGGCTTGTGAAGCCAGCGCACGGCGCAATTCCCAGCCCTCGCCATCCTCGCCGGTGAAGGCGACCGGCAGGATTTCACCGATGCCCAATGCCACGAGATTGTTGATGATCGTGCCGGAGGCCCCTGGTTGCGACCGCACCCGCGTCACGTTGAACACCGGCAGCCCCGTCTCAATCGATGTCTCCGGACGCCCCGCATCGATCTCCAAGTAACGGTCGAGACACAGGTCGCCGATCACCGCGATGCGAAGCTTTGCGAAGTGTGCAGCGATTTTCCTGAAACGTGTTGGTTTCACGGGTTTTCGTTCATTGCAGGTTCCAGCATGATTTCACCAAAATCCAATCTGCGCTCATCCCACCACTTGTCTTCGGCCTTCAAGAGGCGCGTAACATACTTGTCGTGCTTGATATGCAAGCGGCCTGTCCAGCTGCTTCCTTGCGGGGCATGAAACTGAAAGCTCGGATTGGCGTAATAGAGCATGTGAAAATTCTGTTTGGACGAGATCTTGAATTTGCCGTCACTACCGGACCTGGTCGTGAGATTACCGACCGGCTTTCGCTCCCATGTGCTTTCTATGATCGCCTCAACGACTGCCCCCTCGACAGGCCGGCCATTACTGGCATCCACGATGTGCCCTGAGATTGATGGAAGTATTCGAGTGGTATGCGGCACGGGTGCCGCCATGCATCCCGCCAGGAACAGTGCTGCCAAAGGAACAGTTAACAGCCAAGTTTTCAAGAGCTTGCAACGGAAAGATGGTTCCATAGTTGGTGCACGAACGCCGCGTTGTCGCACTGGGCGTAGTGCATCGCCCCGCCCATGCGCGAGTAGCTCTTGCAAAAGCGGAGGTAGTAGGCCGGGTGGGTCTTGGGCGGTTCGCCCGCTGTCCAGTCCCAGCCGCCGCCGTCCTGGATGTCCACCACATACACGGCATGGCCGCGCACGATGTCCCGCCCGTTTTGCAGGCGGATGTTGTTCACGCAGCTCAGCGTTTTCTCGAACACCTGCGGTCCCATGATGGCGGAGCCAATGTTCAACACTACGCCGCCATCCAGCCGTTCCACCGAACCGCCAAACAGCTTGAAGTCCAGTTCCGCCGCGCGACCCAGCACTGCGCCGTTGAAGATGGGATGATTGGAAATGATGTCGTAGCCGATGCCCGGATGCACTGTGAGGGGCACGCCGTGTTTCCATGCAGATGCGACAATCGAAGCGTGTTTCCAGCGGTGTGAGACCTCCATCTTCGTGGGGCCTTCCGGCCAGCCGCGTTCCTGCATGGCGCGGAGGATGTCCACGCGCGCACCAGTGAGCGAATGGGATGGGTTCGATGTGATCGCCATTCTCAAGGCCTCTTTCATCGGCAGCACCACGCCGTCGTCGTTGATGAATTTGCCCAGCGCCCTGCCGTAGCCCATCCCGCGCAACGCCCCGGCCATGAGTGCGAGGTGAATGTTCGTGGCGGTTTCGTGCCACGTGCCAAACGTGCCGTTGGCGACGTTCATTTCCACGCTTTCGGTGGAGGCGCCAAACCACGCGTATTCCCAGTCGTGAATGGTGCCCGCGCCATTGGTGGCCAGATGGGTGATCCAGCCATCGGCCATGAGGCGATCCAGCAGCGTGGCGGTGCCGTTGCGGAGGAGATGCGCGCCGTAGATCAACATGACCGATGAG
>CAYQCZ010000151.1:0-8992 GCA_964415955.1 uncultured Verrucomicrobiota bacterium
TGCCCATTGGTCCGCTGCGTCTTGACTACGGCATCCCCATCAATGCCGAACCCTCCAACACCGCCGGCGGCCGGTTCCAGTTCAGCGCCGGCTACACCCGCGACTTTTAATTCCCGACCGTCATGATTCGCAACTTCAGTCGTATCGTCCTTCTCACAGTATTGCTGTCCGCATTCGCCACTGCTGCGCATGCCCAGCAAAAAGTCGGTTATGTGGACCTCAAGAAACTCTTCGAGGGCTACTGGAAAACCAAGCAGGCCGATGCCAATCTCAAAGACCGCGCGGGCGAGTTCGACAAGAAAAAGAAGGACATGCTCGACGACTACGACAAGGCCCAGGCCGAGTATAAGAAACTCGTCGAATCCGCCAATGATCAGGCCGTGTCCGCCGAGGAACGCGAGAAGCGCAAGAAGGCTGGTGAGGCGAAGATTCTGGAAATCCGTGAAATCGAGCAGAGCATCACCGTTTTCGACCGCACCGCACGCACCACGCTGGCCGAAAAGCAGAAGACCGAGCGCGACAAGATTCTTGAGGAGATCAAGGGGGTGGTGCAGACCAAGGCCCGGTCGGGCGGCTACTCGGTCATCTTCGACACTGCCTCGGAGACCATCAATGCCACCGTGGTGTTCCTTTATGTGGATGGCAAAGACGACATCACAGAGGATGTGCTGAAGCAGCTCAACACCACCGCGCCGCTTGCGATTCCGCCTGCCGATGCGGGCAAGAAGAAGTGATCGCCTTTGTTGGTGTTCTGAAGCCCGCTTTGTTTGTGCGCCGCCCGGCGCTCCGGTGCCTGCCCCTGCGTGCGCAAGGATCTGGATGGCCGGTTTCGGGTTGATCAACCCATCCGCCGGTGCAGCTCCTCATCCCATCCATCCGTCAGCAGGCGGAACACCCATTTTTTGGATTCCTTGATGCGGTGGTAGGCCTGCTTGAGATCCAGGATCAGGGTGATGCGCCGGTTCGGGCAGTTGAGTTCACCCACGTCATGCGTGGCCACCGGTGTGAAACCCATGACACGCGTGTGAAAGTCGTAGGGGCTGTGTTTCTCCCCCTCGAAGACGTCCGTCACATAATGCGTGAAGCCTCTTCGCACAGTCTCCTCGCTGGCGGCGCGCATCAATGCTCCGGCCACAAAGGGAAAGCGTCTTTGCTCGGGCAGCACGGCAAAACGCCCGATCTCGGCAATGCGGTTGTTCTTGATGAACGCGTCGATGTCGAAGCCATTCACCAGCATTTTGAAGCCGTATTCCTTGTAGAGGCCCAGCGGCGGTTCGTATAGGATGCGCAACACGCCCACCGGCGCCCCGTCCCGGTGGGCCACAAACCACGACACCTGCTGGTTGGTCAGATCACCGGCCTCGAACATCTTCTCGACGTCCGCCACCCAGTTTTTTTCCGCGAGGTAGGTCGCCTTCAAGACAACCATGGCATCAGCACGATCCGCCTCGTCGCGGACACGTTTCACTTGCACTCTTTCCAATGGGCTCATCACTTGCGTTTCCTGGCGTCAGACTGCCAGCTTTTGCCACTCAGGCGAGAAATTTCCGACATCATCCGCGCATGCCAGGCTTGAATCTGTTCCCGCGAGGGATCAACGACAACCCGTTCCGGGCGAAGCGGTTCGCCAAGCACGATGGACATGGGATCGAACTCGCCTATGCGGCCTCCATCGGGCACGGTTGGATACCTCAGGCCGGTGGGAATCAACGGCGCGCCGCTGACCAGTGAAAGCCATGCCGCCCCCGTGTAACCACGCAGCAGCCGGTCGCGGGAGCGGTTGGCCGTGCCTTCTGGAAAAACACCCACGCTCTCACCATCTGCCAGAGCCTGACGGGCCCGTTCAAACCCGCTCACCTCGCTTGTGAACAGTGGCTTGAACACATTCAGGAAGGCAGGTTTTGCCGGCTTGCGGGTGAGCGTGATGGTGCGTCCGGCCCGGTAGATCAAAGCGATGGGCGGAAACAGGGCGAAGTTCCAGTCTGCCATGAACCGCACACGATCCCCGTGCCGGAGCATGGCCAGCACGGCCGGCAACAGCACCGCCTCCGTCCATTGATTGTGATTGGCCACGACGATCAAAGGTCCGCGTCCGGGGGCGATGTGATCCGCACCCTCCACCGACAGGATGCGCCGTCGGAAAGTGCCCATCACCAGCCGCAACAACAAACGCGAGATGAAGTCGCCCTTCATGCCGGGCAGCGGATGTGAAACCATGGACACCGGAGGCCATCCTGCAACTTCCTCCGGGACGACGCAGCGTTGCTTCCGTGCGTCGCACGGGCCGGAGTTCCCTGCGTCAGGTTTCGTTGTTCCCAAAGGCGGCATGGGCGGCACACAATGCGTCGCGTCGATGCAAACACTCAAGCCCAAGCTGATCAAGGTGCTCGTCGTGCTCGCCTGTTCCGCTTTGATGCTGACGGTTGTGTTTTCCCGTGTTGATTTCGCCCGGCTGGGCGGCGCCCTGGCACGGGTGAAGCCCGTCTGGCTGCTGGGGGCGTTTGTCATGTTCTTCGCCGGTTTGCTCAGCGGTGCGCTGCGCTGGAGCGCGGCCTTGAGGGCGGGTGAAGTGCCTGTCCGTCCTGCGCCACTGCTGAGGGCGTCGCTTGCGGGTCATTTTTTCAACCTCATCCTGCTGAGCCCTGCGCTGGGAGATGTCGCCAAGTCCGCCCTCTTTGCGCGCTGGCACGGTGCGCGGGCCGGTGTGATCTACGCGACCACGTTGCTGGACCGGGCATTTTCCGTTGGAGGATCGGCGGTGTTTGTCGTGATTGTCTTTGCGCTGATCCTGCATGGTCCGGCGATGGAATCATTGCGGCCTGCGGGTGGCTTGCATCAGCCATGGCTGGCAGCGGGTGCGGGGCTTGGATTGCTGGTGGCGGTTTTGTTGTGGCGGAGTTTGCCCGGGCTTCGGTCGATGGCTTTCCTGCTGGCAGACCGGCTGCGGAAATCCCTGCGGCAATTGCGCCGCCGCCCCGCACTGGCGGTGGCAGGATGCGCAGCGGGGTTGATGGGGCAGGTGTGCAACACGGCCATCATGCCGCTTTGCCTGGCGGCGGTGGCGGGTGTCTCCCTTGCATGGGGGGAAATCCTGTGGGCTTTTCCCATCATTGCCATGGTCGCCGTGCTGCCGGTGACCATCGGCGGTGCGGGCGTGCGGGCCGGCGCGGCCATGCTGCTGCTGGTCCCTTTCGGCATTCCAGCGGAGGACATCGTGGCCGCAGGGCTGCTTACGTTTGGCGTCTATGCTGGATGGGCACTGGCAGGTCTGGCGGTGGGGTGGAGGGAGGAACTGGCATTCCTCCGTGCCCGGGAGGGTTCAAGGGATCTCGCGGATGAGGTGAGTCCGGTCGATCTGAACTGACGGCACCCGTTGCTTCACATTGCCGGGCCAGACCACCGTCACTTCATCGACCGCGGTATTTGTGCCGAGGCCGAAGGTGACGGGCAGCTCGGACTGGGACATGTAGCTGCGCGTGGGCATGACCTGACGGGAAAACGTCAATCCACCGGCTTTCACATGCACCCACGCACCGATGGCGTCACGGTTGGACCGTGTCCCTTCGAGCTTGAAACGCACCCAGTGATGTCCAAGCTGCTGGTCATTGCGCAGGAGCAGCGGCGGGCCGCCGACCTGTGTCAGCAACACGTCCTGGTCGCCGTCGCCATCAATGTCGGCAAAGGCTGACCCCCTGCCGACGATGGGCTTGAAGAGATCCCCTCCGGCCTGGCTTGGGCCCGCAGCCACGAAGCCGGTTCCCGGCGTGCGTCCACCGGCATTCCAGAAAAGCTGCGCCGGCTGGCGATAGTTCTGGCTTGCCTGCACCTTGCCGATCTCCTCCTCGAGATGCCCGTTGCACGAAAGCATGTCCAGCCATCCGTCCAGATCGTAGTCGAAGAAAAACAGGCCGAACTTCAGCAGCAGACGGCTGTCCGGGCCGATGCCCGCAGCGATCGCCTCGTCGGTGAACACCATGGGATCGCGCGCCGAGGCGACATACAGCGCGGTCATCTCGTTGGCGAAATTGGCGATGCCGATGCCCAGTGCGCTGTCGTTGCGGAATCGCGCGACATCGATGCCCATGGCCCCGCGGGCGTTGCCCATGCTGTCGAAGGCGATGCCGGTCATGCCGCCGATCTCCTTGAATGTCCCGTTGCGCTGGTTGTGAAACACGAAGTTCTGCACGGTGTCATTGGCGACGATGATGTCGATCCACCCGTCGCCATCCAGATCGACGGGTGCGAGGCCGAGGGATTTGGCCATGGGCACCCCGGTGAAGGGATTTTTCACCTGAACACCACTGGTGGATGAAATGTCCGTGAACCGTCCGCCCCCTTCGTTCCTGAACAGCAACGGGTAGGCCCCCCTGAAATTCATGGGAGGACCGTAGGCGCGCCCGATGCCGGTGAGGGAGTAACCCACCTCGAAGTCAATGTCGCGCGACCAGCGCACGTAATTGCAGACGAAGAGGTCGAGGTCGCCGTCATTGTCGATGTCAAGGAACCCGGCCGCCGTGCTCCACTCTTCCTCCGGTCCGCCGACGCCTGCCCGGGCCGTGACATCCTCGAACCTGCCGCCCCCGAGATTGCGAAAGAGCCGGTTGCCGCCGACGGCGGTGATGTAAACATCCACCAGACCGTCGTTGTCGAAATCACCGCAGGCGACGCCCATGCCGTAAAGGCTGACATCAAGGCCGGACCCCTTGGTGATGTTGGTGAAGTTGCCGTGGCCGTCATTACGATACAGCGCCGAAGTCGTCGGGCTTTGGCCCTCTGGCAGCTTTCCCGGCCACCATGTGGAGTTCACCAGCAGGATGTCCTGGTCGCCGTCATTGTCGATGTCCAGAAAGGCGCAGCTGCCGCCCATCGATTCGGGCAGAAGCTTTTCACCCTGTGCGCCGTTGTTGTGCGTGAAGTGGATGCCGGCCTGCTTCGTTATGTCGAGGAATGTCACCACGGGCACGTCGGCCACCGGCTTTTGCGGTGCCACCGGAATGTCCAGCTTCGTGACCTTTTCCATCGTCGGTGGCGGCTTTGGCTTGAACGCCACGTAAACCATCCCGGCGAGCACGGCGATGAGGGCGAACGCCGCCAGCGACCAGCGCATGGCTTTGCCAATGACCGAGTCATCGGCGTGTGCCAGTTCCTCGGATGGGCTGTGGGAATCCTCGGGATCCAGTTTTGAAGCGGGCATGTTACCTGGGGCTTGTCGCGGTGACGCGGTGTGCAACGGGCTCCAGTCCGAAGGCGCCTTCCCGCTGAAGCGGATAAATCACGATGGCCTGGGCTGCGTGATCGGCCGCCTTGTCGCGGCGGCGGGCAGCGGCCACGGCCGCGTCACGGGCATTGTCATCCGGCCGATACCGTTCATGGAGCTTCCGGTGTTTTTCGGCGGCTTCCGCATGGCCCAGTTCTGCGTGGAGCTGGGCGAGGTTGTAATGGGCGGTGACGTTTTCAGGGTCAAGGGTCAGGGTCCGCTCGAACTGCCGGATGGCGGCCTCGAGGAACTTCTGCTGGAGCCCGGGCTGCGAGCGTTCCATCTTGGCGCGTTCAAACAAGGTCTGGCCCAGTTCATTGATCACCTCGTAGTCCTTGCTGAAATCGAAGCCGCGCCTGTCGAGTTCCGGGTAGCGGTCCTCAAGAATGCTGCGGAACTCCTCTATGGCCTTGTCCAGATAGCCGTTCTGCTTGTTCACCAGCCCGTTCAGCCAGGCCGTGGTCCAGCGCGGGGCCGGCGGGTCGAACCGTTTGATGTCACCCGCCCGCTGCAATGCGCCCACGGCGTCGGCAAGGCGGCCCTCCTTGATGAAGACGCGCGCCAGATTGAGCGGTCCATCCGCGCGGCCGAGGCGCTCGACCTGGTCAAAAGCCGCCGCCGCCTGGATCAGTTCGCCCTTTTCGCTGCCCTGATTGCCCTTGAGCAGCAGTCCAATGCCGTAGTCGTTCCACCGTTGCCATTCCGGAATGGAGGATGGTGGATTTGTGACTGCGGCCGATGCGGCCACTCCAGTCAAAGGAAACGTGAGCGAGTCTGAACAAATGACACGGATGGGCAGGTCGTTGGTGACCTGGAAGGGCATGCCGTTGGTCCATCCGGAGCCCTGGAAATAGTTCACATAAACCGTGTCGAACTTGCGGTAGTTCAGCCGCACATCGAATGTGACCGGCGCGGTCACATCCCGGGGCACCGTGAAGGAGTAATGCACCACGAAACCCGCCCCCGGGGGTATCTGGTTGTTGTAAAGCGGGGTGAAGATGTCCTGTGCGTTGCGGCGGTCGATGCGGTTGCCGTTCTTGTCCAGCATGTAAACATTCACGAAGTGGGACCATGGGTCCGTCTCACCGTGGGGGCCGCGTCCTCCGCTGCGCGCGATCACCCGTCCTCCGCTGCGCCCGGTCACGTCCACCCAGATTTCATTCGAGTCCACCGTGCCTTGGGAAAACAGGTGGGCCACTTTCAATGTGCGCAGCACGACCTCCAGCAGGTAGGTTTTGCCCGGATCGAGGGCGGGCACGGCGGGGCGCAACGGTGCGGTCAGTCGTCCGTCAATCGCGCCACCCTCCTTCAGTCCGAAGATGTCCACGCGCAGCGAGTTGGTGCCAAACTGCTCATGCTTGCCGACCACCTCATGGTCTCCTCTCAAATGTGGCAGGGCGGTGTTGGCCGAGGGGAAAAGGTGGTTGTGAATGAAGCGTTGCGTGGTGTTGGTGGGGTCGAAGAAGTTCGCACCGAAATCGTCGGAAGCCGCCAGCGGCATGTGGCAGCCGTTGCAGTTTTGCTCGGCCTTTGGAGGGTAGTAAAAAGACCGGGCTCCGTGGCCCGCGCCGCTGAGGAAGAACGGGTCGTAGTGGTTCTGGCCGCGCAGGAAGTCCTTATACTTCGTCACCTCGTGCGGCAGGTGGACCTTGTGGCAGGTGCTGCAAAACTCCGCCGATTTCATGAAGGGCTTGAGGAACGTCTTTTTGTGGAACTCCGGCTTGGCCTTCACAAGCTGGTTGTTCAGGTATTGAAGGAGGGCGTTTGTCGAGTAGGCGAAGGGGTAATGGATGGGCTCGTCGATGGAATAGTTCGCATTGCCGATGGGACCGGACGCGGCACCCTCCAGCGAGGTCATGGCATGGCACACCGTGCAGGTGATGCCGGCCTTGGCGGTGGGATGATTGTGGATGTCGTAGTTGGGATCATCAAAGGCCCCGCTGAAAAACGGCACGGGGTCATGACATCCCGCGCACCACCGCGAGGCCTTGACGGTGCCGTCGCGTCTCAACGCCACCTGCCGGGTTTCGTTGACTGAAAAGAGGTAGGCCGGGTTGTTGAACGAACTGAAATGATGGGCGCTGTGAAACCAGCCTTGGTAGGCGTCCGCATGACACTTCAGGCAATACTCATCCATCATCAACGTGTCCGACGGAATGAAATTGCCCGAGACGGTTCTTGCGGCGGATGGCTCGAAGTATTTCTGGCCTTCCGCCGATCCCACGCGGCTTTTCTGGGGATGCAGGGAGTGCATCAACACCATGGCCACCACCGCCGCCCCCGCAGCCGCCGCCCAACCGATGCCCACGCGCCACTTGATGCGCGGGCCCGCCAGCCGGTGGAGGATGTAGAGCCAGACCGCCAGCAACGGCGAAATCACGTGGATCCAGTAGGCCGTGCCCCGGACCTGGGGATCCTTGATGCCGAGGTTCTTCAGGCCGAACACATCGATTCTCGTAAGCGCAATGCCCGTGACCAGCACCACCAGCGCGCAGGTGAACAACGCGATGCCCACCCGGGCCGCGCGGCGGTTCGGGCGGTTCCATGAATTGGCCATGTGCACGAACCCAAACACCACCAGGGGCAGCACCAGCAGAAAACCCAGCACCAAGTGCCCCAGAAACATCAGTTGATAGAAGTAGTTCTGGTAGAGCGCCGGACGGTTCGCCCACTCCAGAAAGGTGATGGCGGACAGATAGGCCGAATTCGCACACAACAGCGCCACCAATCCGAAGACGGCCATCAACAGGATTCGCAGTCGTGGCCCGACGGCACGCACGTAACGCTTGCGCGGCGGCGCGGGTTCCTGGCTGGAAGTGCGGGTTTCCATGCTCATAAATGCGGACGCGAATCTTACCGCTCACGCCTCGCCATTGCCAAGCACTGTCCGTCTGGCGCCCCATGCATTTTGTGTGAGTGAATCCCCCCGTCAGCCTTCGGATCCTGACATTCACCAGCCCTCATTGGTCCCGCACGAAGGTGCAAGGACGCAGAGCCGTTCATCCGGCAGCATGCGACACAATGAGACGGCAATGTGTGTC
Source organism: uncultured Verrucomicrobiota bacterium (assembly GCA_964415955.1). Taxonomy (GTDB): domain Bacteria; phylum Verrucomicrobiota; class Verrucomicrobiia; order Limisphaerales; family CAYQCZ01; genus CAYQCZ01. The sequence continues at coordinate 8,299 of CAYQCZ010000151.1, forward strand.
AGTGTCAGTCTGACTGTGCCCATATGACCCACCAAGTTGGTTGTTTCAAGTCCCATGCATCCTCATTGATATATGTAACAGTTTAATTATGAATAACTTAAGATTTATAACCTCATCATGGCACTGGTGCTGCTTCATTTGGGTAGGATTTTAACGATATTGGGTTATGGCAAAAGTTTTAGGCATTGATTTGGGAACGACCAACTCCTGCATGGCGGTCATGGAAGGCGGGGAGCCGTTGGTTCTGGAGAATTCCGAGGGGCGTCGCACGACGCCGTCTGTGGTGGCATTCACCAAGAGCGGCGAACGTCTGGTGGGCGAGGCGGCCAAGCGTCAGGCGGTGACCAATGCCCGCAATACGATTTTTTCGGTGAAACGCTTCATGGGTCGCAAATTCAACGAAGTTCAGGAAGAGCTGAAGCGCGTCCCCTACAAGGTGGTGGAAGGCAAGAATGGCGATGCCTGTGTCGAGGTTGAAGTGGACGGCAAGCCGCAGAAGTTCAGCCCTCCGGAAATCTCCGCAATGATCCTGGCCAAGCTCAAGGCGGATGCGGAAATGCGTCTTGGTGAAACCATCACCCAGGCCGTCATCACCGTGCCGGCCTATTTCAACGATGCCCAGCGCCAGGCCACGAAGGACGCCGGCCGCATTGCCGGCCTTGAAGTGCTCCGCATCATCAACGAACCCACTGCG
>CAYQCZ010000152.1:0-8942 GCA_964415955.1 uncultured Verrucomicrobiota bacterium
ACGAAAAAGGCCTGGGACGCCATCCCGCCCGCCCAGCAGGCGCAGATGCGCAAGGCGTCCGAGGAGGCGGGACGGCAGATCCGCGAACGGGCGCGCGCGGAGAGCACGGAGGCCATCGAAGCCATGAAACAGCGCGGCCTCAAGGTGATCGTGCCGGACGCCGCCACACTGGCCGAGTGGAACCGTTTCGCCGAAAGCGTGCATCCAAGCATCCGCGGCAAGGTGGTGCCCGCCGACATGTTCGATGAAGTCCACAGACTGCTGAAGGACTTCCGCGCGGAGCAGGGAAAGTAAGACCATGAGCGCACCGGACGTGAGCGAGCCCGCAGCACCGCCTCCGGTTTGGAAGCGGGCGATCAGTGCCGCCTGCCGGGCCGAGAACCTCCTCGTCGTGCTTGCGCTGGGGGTGATGATGCTGCTGCCGCTGCTGGAGATTGTCCTGCGCAAGTTCAAGGGCGGCCTCACCGGCTCCCAGGCCATCGTGCAGCACCTCACGCTGGCGGTGGGCATGCTGGGCGGCGCGCTGGCCGCGCGCGATGCACGGCTGCTTTCGATGTCCGCGCTGCCCACCATCCTCAAGGGCCGGTGGAAAACCGCTGCGGCGATTCTGGCAAACGGCTTTGCGGCCATGATGGCCGCGTTTTTCACGGTGGCGAGCGTGCAGTTCGTCCAGTTCGAAAAGGAGGGCGGCACCAAACTGGCCTATGACGTGCCGGTGTGGATCGTGCAGATGCTCTTTCCCATCGGCTTCGGAATCATCGCGCTGCGGTTGATCTGGAAATCCACGGAGGAATGGATCGGACGGCTGATCACGCTTGCGCTGGCGGGCGGGCTGTTCTGGTTTGCCGCCAAGACCGGCATCGACCCCGAGAATCTGCGCACTGCCGCGCTGTGCAGTCTGCTGGCGGCGACCATCCTGGGCGCGCCCGTGTTCGTCACGCTGGGCGGCGCGGCGATGATTCTTTTCTGGACGGATGCGCTGCCCATCGCCTCGCTGCCGCTGGATCACTACCGGCTGGTGACCAACCCCACGCTGCCCAGCATCCCGTTGTTCACGATGGCCGGCTATTTCCTGGCGGAGGGAGGCGCGTCCAGACGGCTGGTGCGCGTGTTTCATGCGCTGGTGGGATGGTTCCGTGGCGGCACGGCCATCGTGACCTGCCTGGTGTGCGCGTTTTTCACCACGTTCACCGGCGCCAGCGGCGTGACCATCCTGGCGCTGGGCGGATTGCTCCTGCCCGTGCTGGTGGCCGAGCGCTATTCGGAGCGCAACGCCCTCGGGTTGGTGACAAGTGCGGGCGCGCTGGGACTGCTGTTCCCGCCATGCCTGCCGTTGATCCTTTATGCGATCATCGCCAAGGGCGTGAGCATTGAACGCATTTTTCTGGGCGGCGTGCTTCCCGGCGTGTTGATGGTCGCCATGACGGCGGCCCTTGGCGTCTGGATGGGGCCTAAGCTGAAAGCGAGCGAGAAACGGTTCGATGGAGCCGAGGCGCGCGCGGCGTTGTGGGAAGCCAAGTGGGAGCTGCTGCTGCCCGTGGTGGCGTTCACCGGGTTGTTCGGCGGCTTTGCCACGCCGGTGGAAACCGCCGCCATGACGGCCCTTTACGCCTTTTTCATCGAGACATTTGTTTATCGTGACCTGAAGCTGGTCAGGGATGTGCCGCGTGTCATGACGGAGTGCGGTCTGGTGATCGGCGGCGTGCTGCTGATTCTTGGCGTGGCGCTGGCCTTCACGAATTATCTGGTCGATGCGCAGATCGCCGCGCAGGCGCTGGACTGGGTGAAGGAGACCATCAAATCGCCCATGTTCTTCCTGCTGGCGCTGAACATTCTCCTGATCATCGTCGGATGCATCATGGACATTTACTCGGCCATCATCGTGGTGGTGCCGTTGATTGCACCGATGGGCCTGGCCTTCGGCATCGACCCGGTGCATCTGGGCATCATCTTCCTGGCCAACCTTGAGCTGGGCTACCTCACGCCGCCGGTGGGCATGAACCTCTTCCTCGCCTCGTATCGCTTCAACAAGCCCCTGCCGGAGGTTTACAAATCCGTGCTTCCCATGCTGGCGGTGCGGTTTGTGGGCGTGCTGTTCATCACCTACATCCCGTGGCTGACATTGTGGCTGCCCAATCTGCTGGGCAAGAGCCCCGGCGTGCCCTGAAGCCGATGCAATTTCCCTTCGTTTTCAACGGAGCCGCCCGCTAGTTTCTGTGTGTGTTGTTCAAGTTCCTCCATTTCTTTACGCCATTGCTCCACCCGATTGGCCTGATCTGGGCCGGGTGCCTGGCGGGCGCGGCGTTGCTGGCCTGGAAAAAGAAGAGGGCGGCGGCTGTATCCCTGGCGTGTGTCGCGGCGGTCATCTCCATACTGGCCAGCGGCCTTTCGGGGGCCTTGTTTGGCAAGCTGGAGGAGCCGTATCGACGCGACTCCATGGAATCTGTTCCAACCTGTGATGCCATCATCCTGCTGGGTGGAGGCATCGTGCCTTCGGATGCCGACCCGCTGGCCTTCACCTTCACCGATGCGGGCAATCGCATCCTCACGGCGGTGGAACTGGCCCGCATGGGCCGGGCGCCCGTGCTGGTGCTTGGCGGCGGCTCCTACGACCGCGATGGCAAAACCATGAGCGACACGGACCTTGTGCAGCGATGGATCCAGCACTGGCAGCTGGTCACCAACGAGATTCTCAGCGCGGGCATCACCTACAACACCAGGGATGAGGCGGTAAAAGTAAAGGCCATGGCCGGTGAACGCGGCTGGAAACGGGTGATCCTCGTGACGTCGGCCTTCCACATGCGGCGCACGGAGGCGGTGTTTCGCACGGCAGGACTGGAGGTCGTGCCGGTGGCCTGCGACTTCAAGAAGGTGGGGCGGCCCAAGCCCGAGTTTTCATTCAATCCGTTCCCCAGGCCGGAAGGCATCGGTGCACTTTACTACTTCATCCACGAAAAGGTGGGCTGGGTGATGTATCGTGCAAGGGGCTGGATCAGCGCCGAGGCAGCGGCCATGCCGCCGGGCGGCGGTGCCTAGCCTGCGCGGGCTTCATTCCATTGCCATGCAATGCGGGCTGGCTATACTGCGCCGCATGTCAGGCTGGAATTCCCCCAAGAGGCACGCCGGCGTGTTTCACCTGCTTTCACTTGTCGTGTTCATGGCCTGCCGCCCGGTTCACGGCGGGACGGCCTCCATCGAAGGTGCTGTGAAACTGCCGGGCGCGAAGCCCGTCTCCAGCTCCAACGAACGCTACCAGGTCAAGACCGGCGAAGTGGCGGCGCCGGAACCGGCGGTGGCGGTGGTGTATCTGGAGGGAACCTTTCCGGCTGACGCGGCCTCCGCCTCGACCAACAAGGCGCAGGTGCTGCAAAAGGATTTTCAATTCATGCCCGGGACGCTGGCGGTTCAGAAGGGAACGGTTGTGGCCTTTCCCAACCGCGACGACGGCTATCACAACGTCTTTTCCTACTCGAAGACCAAGCGGTTTGACCTCGGGCGTTATCGGAAGGACGAAAAGCCTGCGACCGTGTTGTTCGACAAGCCGGGGGTGGTGAAGCTTTACTGCGAGATTCACGAGCACATGCGGGCGACGATCCTGGTGCTGGACACGCCGCATTTCACGACCACCGATGCGGCGGGTGCGTTCAAGCTGGAGAAGCTTCCGGCGGGACAGTTCATGTTGAAGGCGTGGATCGATGAGAAGACCCTGCTGGAAAAGCCCGTGACCTTGAAGGATGGGGAGACGTTGCGCATCGATTTCTCCGGACCATGAGGTTGCTGCCCGCCATGAGTTTCCGATGGAAGCTGCTGCTTGCGATGATGCTGGTCGTGGCGGGCGTGGCAGGGGTGACGCTTTCGGTGACCCAAAAGCGTGTCGGAGCGACCTACCAGCGGCTGTTCGAGGAGCAGTTCCGCTCGCAGATCGCCTACTTCAGCAAGGAACAGGAATACCGCCTCGAATCCGTGATGGACAAGTGCCGCGACATCTGCGGCTCCGTGCGCGTCATCGGCGCGATGAACACGGTCAACGAGGAGAAAAACACCGAGGCCGCCGAGATCATTTACCAGAATGTCCGCGATGAACTGCGCCAGACATTGCGGCTGGATCGTCCGCCGCCCAATTCGCCCGTCAGCACGCGCGGTGCGCCGGCCCGCAATCTGCCCAAGGCGGCTGCCAGGGCGCCTTCGTTGCAGAACGGCATCGCCGCGCGCATCGCCTCCATCACGCAGGTGTTCATCCGCGTGGTGGATGCCGAGGGTGTGACCCTGGCCGATCCGCTTGCTGAAGGGCAGTTCCAGCGCCGGGATCGTGAAACAGGCCGCAAACTGGAATGGTTCCAGTCGCGCTCGGTGAAGGAATTGAAGCGCCAGGAGGTGGGTTACCTCGCGGTCGATGGGGCCGGGCGCGTCCCCATGCTGCGGGAGGTGGTCATCACGCCCATCATCGACCATGTCGAGCCGGGGGCACCCGCCATTGGCGCGCTGATCACAGGTTTCCCCCTCATCAACATGGGTGAACAGCAGCTCAGCGACATGAGCCGCATCCGCACCGGCATCCTGCTTGATGGCCGCCTCTACTCGCGCACCATACCCGAAGACCTCCACGAGATGCTTGCCGCCCGTGTGATGGAGGAAATGAAGGCGACTGGCAACGGACGCGCGGACATGGTGGTGCGCATCGGTGCGGAGCCGTTCCGCATCTTCTATTCGGCGTTGAACGAAGACTCCCCCTTCCCAACAGCATATCAGGTGGGCCTCTACTCATTGGCATCGGCTGAACTCGAGCGCATGGAGCTGCGATGGAAAATCCTTTCCGCCAGCGCGCTGGTGATGCTGGGCGCACTGGCCTTGAGCCTGTTGATTTCCCACGGGCTGTCCGTGCCCATCAGGGAGCTGGTCGATGGCACCAATGCCATCCAACAGGGTGATTTCGCAGTGAAAGTGCCCGTGCGCAGCAAGGACGAACTGGGACAGCTTGCGCGTTCCTTCAATGACATGGCCGAAGGCCTGGCACAGAAGGAGAAATACCGCAGCGTGCTGGACATGGTTGCCGACAAGGGGGTTGCCCAGGAACTGATCAACGGCACGGTCGCGCTCGGTGGCGAGCAACGCGAGATCAGCGTGCTCTTCTGCGACATCCGCGGTTTCACTGCGCTGACCCAGAACATGCCGCCCACCGAGGTGATCGCGATGCTGAACGAACACATGACCGCGCTCACCCGCGTCGTGTATGAACACAATGGTGTGGTGGACAAGTTTGTGGGCGACCTGATCATGGCCGTGTTCGGCGCACCCAAGAGCTACGGAAACGACGCGCATAACGCGGCCTCGTGTGCCCTGCGCATGATCGAGGAACGAGTCAAACTTAATGAAACCTCGAAGCACCACATCCTGATGGGCATCGGCGTCGCCACCGGCCCCGCAGTCGCCGGCTGCATGGGATCGGCGGACCGCCTGAACTACACCGTGCTGGGCGAGCGCGTGAACCTCGCCTCACGCCTTTGCAGTGTGGCGGGCAAGATGGAGGTGGTCATTGACCAGACCACCCGCGAAAAGCTGGGCGATGCCTGTGCCGCGGAGGCGTTGCCCGACCTGAAACTCAAAGGTTTCGACGGTCCGGTGCACGCATGGAAGATCACGTCCATTTCCGCGGAACCACTGAAAACCGGCAACACAAGCGCGAACTCATGATGTCATCACACCCGACACACACCACCGCAACGCCGCCGTTCCCGCCGCTCCCGCGCTGGCCTCGTTTGTCATGCCTTCTCATGGCATGCGCGACCCTTGGAACCACGCACGCCCAGGAATGGCTGGACCGCATCGATTCCTCGTTGGGATGGCAGACCCACGATGGCCGCGTGCGTGCGGATGTGAGCGGCACCATTGATGCCGAGACCTTTTATGTCGATCAACTGCCGCCCGCACTGATCCGCCCCAACGACGATGTCTTCTTCAATCCACGGCTCGCATTGTTCCTGGATGCCACGGCGGGGGATCGTTGGTATGCGATGGCACAAATGCGCGCGGACCGCGGGTTTGATCCGGGCTTCAGGCCTGATGGCGACGTGCGGCTCGATGAATACCTGCTCCGGTTCAAACCGCTGGGCGATGCGCGCATCAACCTTCAGGCCGGCAAGTTCGCCACGGCCTTCGGGAACTGGGTGCACCGCCACGACACCTGGAGCAACCCGCTCATCAACGCGCCGCTGGCCTACGAAAACATGACGCCCATCACCGACCATCTTGGGCCGGGCGGGGCGGCCGGATTCATCGGCCGCAAAAATGTGCCCGATAACAAGCCCGCGTGGCTGCCCGTGCTTTGGGGGCCATCCTACGCCACCGGACTGAGCGTCTTCGGGGCGCTGGGAAAGTTTGACTACGCACTGGAATTCAAGAATGCCAGCGTGTCCTCGCGGCCTTACGCATGGGATCCCTTCCGCCAGAACTGGGATGCCACCACCTGGAGCGGACGCATCGGACATCGCCCCAACGCAGCATGGGCCTATGGGGCGTCCTTCAGCCATGGGCCGTATCTGTTGAAGTTCGCGGAGCCGACACTTCCTGCCGGAGTGGGACGGCATGATTTCCCGCAGACAACGGTGGGCGTGGATGCTTCATGGGCATGGCGCCGGTGGCAGTTGTGGGCCGAGGCCATTGGATCGCGCTTTGTCGTGCCGAACGTGGGTGATGCGGATGTGTTCAGCTATTATCTGGAGGCCAAATACAAGGCCACCACGCGGCTGTTTCTGGCGGCGCGCTGGAACCAGCAGCTTTACGGCGATGTCCCGGACGGCACCGGCGGCATGCAACCGTGGGATCACGATGCGTGGCGGACGGACCTTGCCGTGGGCTTTCGTTTCACGCGCCATCTGCAATCCAAGCTGCAATACAGCTACAACCACCAGAAGGGGCCGCGTCAGCAGGGCGAGCAACTGCTGGCCGCACAGATCACATTGAAGTTTTGATCACGGGGGGATTGACATGACGCAGCTCTATTTCGCCTACGGTTCGAACATGGACGCGCGCCAGATGGCAAGGCGCTGCCCCGGTGCCACTGCGACCGGCAAGGCCACCATGGCTGGCTGGCAGTTCATCATCAATGAGCGCGGTTACGCGACCGTCGTGCCCAAGGAAGGCGCACTGGTGCATGGCGTCCTTTGGGAACTTTCACCGGAACATGAGGCAACGCTGGATGTGTATGAGGCCGTGGCCGAGGGACTCTACACCAAGGAATACATCACGATGAAACAATGGGACGGCGGGGAATGCACGCCGCTCATCTATCTGGCCACCCACACGCAGCATGGTCCGCCACGCCCCGGGTATCTGGAAAAAATTCTGCACGGCGCGGAGGCCTTTGGATTGCCTGCGGATTACGTCGAGGAACTGGCCGGATGGGCAAAGGTCAAGGGTGTGAAGGCGTGGTAGGGACGATTGCTCAATGAGGTGGCACACAGCATGAGGCACCGGCCGCGCCCGCCACATCGGGACTGAGATAGGGTATTCCGAGCGCCAGACCGCGAAGGACCAGCAGCACGCCCACCACGGCGAGGCTCACCGGAATGAGGCGTTGCAGTCGCAGCCGCAGCCGGAATTGCAATGCCGCCCCTGCCATCGCCAGACCAAGCATCATGGGCACGGTGCCGAGGCCGAACGCCGCCATGTAGATTGTCCCGTTCCACGCGCCATCACGCGTGGTGGCCGCCGCACATGCGGCATACACAAGCCCGCAGGGCAGCAGTCCGTTGAGCATGCCGATGACAACAAGCGAAGCGATGGACCGTTGTCGCAGCAGTGCGCCAAACCATCCTTTCATCCAACCCACGGCGCGGCTCATGGGAACGCCGAATGTCGCCCCGCTGGATGCAAACAACCCCGCCAGCATGATGATGCCAAGGGTCAGCGACACCCACCGCTGGACGCCCGCCATGGCAAACCCGCGTCCAACAAGTCCGAACACCGCGCCCATCAGCATGTAAGTGAAAACGCGCCCCGTGTTGTAGGCGATGCGACCGGCAAATTGCCCAAAGGCCGTCCCACCGGCGGATGGCAGGGCGATGGCGAGCGGACCGCACATGCCTGCGCAGTGGGCGCTGCCCACCAGGCCAAGCAGGAATGCAGTCCAGAGTTCCATAAATGTCTTAGCAAGATGGGCTGCGCGAGTCCCAGTTTAGTTCGATTGAATGGGGACTCGCGTAGCTCGTCCCTCCGATGTGTTGGCGACCACGATGGCGCGTTCAACGAGGTATTCCCGCCCGTGACTGGTCCATTCGAGACGCACCTTCCACAAGCCGGTTTCAAGTGCGCTCGCTTCAATCTGCTGGTGTCCACGAGCATCGGGTTGGAAGGGAAGCTTCTGATCAAGGCGCGCATTGGATGGGCGGTAGAGGTGGATTTTGCCGTAGGCGCCAATCGCAAGGGATTCTGGTATGGCGAGGTCCACAGTCCCGGATGATGGATTGAACGCCAACCGGACTTCACCTGCGATGGACTGCGCGCGGCTCAACTGGTCGATCTGCCGCTGGTAGGCCAGTTCCGCCTCGTAGTAATCCTTGCGGACAAGGTCCATGTCCTGCCGGATGGCGACCACGGCCCAGGTGGCCATGGCGGAGATGAAGATGACAAACCAGCCGATGATTGCGTAGGGCCAGGGATTGAAGCGGGATGCAGTGGTGTTCATGGCTGTGGTGGTCGAATGGGGTTCAGTTTCTTGGGCCGATGAAGACGGTTTTGACCGTCTCAAGCTGCTTCTCCCCGGAATAAACGCCGATCTTCAGCGGTGTGTGCGCGCCTTGCAGGGCGTCCTTGGAAAGCTCGATCAACACGGAAGTCTGAGCGAGCGCCTCCTTGGGCACGACGAAGCTGTCCGCGCCCAGCACTGAGATGCGGCCCTCCACACCTTCCAGGCGCAGTTGCACGGGGATGTCGCGCGAGGTCTT
>CAYQCZ010000153.1:0-8933 GCA_964415955.1 uncultured Verrucomicrobiota bacterium
CTGCGGGTGGTCCATGGTCAGTTCCTCCAGCCTCGCGGGGATGGCCCCCTCATAGCCCGCCTGGCGGGGCACGAAATGCCGCCAGGTGCAGTCGTAGGTGTGGAGCTTCTCATACACGGCATCCACCAGGGACGGCACCAGCGGTGCCAGCAATGGAGCAGCCCCGTGGATGACCGTGATGTCCTCGTCGCCAAATCCCATGAACCTGCTCACGTAGCCAAACCGGTAGGCCAGGTCCGTCTCCAAACGTGCTTCGTCGATGTGTTCCATAATTGCGCGAATGCCGGGTGTATGTTGATGCACAAACAGCGGACGTGACCATGGGACACGCGCCGTTTCTTGCAGGGCGGACAGGATGATGCATCTGCGCAGCGGAGGCTTGCCCGTTGTTGCCATTTCCCGGCAGTGCCTTGCCCGAATCTCTCACCCCGGCCATTTGTGCGCTTGATCCTGCCGGCTGGTGGCGCATTGTCATCCACACCAAAGCAATCATCGTTCATCCCATGAAAATCCTTTTCACGTTCACACTCGCAACATCGTTGGCGGCCGCGCTCATGGCCGCCGGTCAGGACGGATTCAAATCCATTTTCAACGGCAAGGACCTTTCCAGCTGGGAGGGGAATCCCAAGCTTTGGTCTGTGGAAAACGGGGCCATCACCGGCAAGACCAGTGACGAAGGTGAGACCAGGATCAAACACAACACCTTTCTGATCTGGAAGGGCGGCACCGTGGCTGACTTTGAGTTGCGCCTGCAATATCGCATCGTGAAAGGCAACAGCGGCATTCAATACCGGTCCAAGAAACTGTCGGATGGGGAGTTCGGACCCATCGTCGGCGGCTACCAGGCTGACTTTGAAGCGGGCAAAACCTACAGCGGCATTCTTTACGAGGAGCGGGGCCGGGGCATCCTCGCCTTGCGCGGACAGAAGACCGTCGTGAAGCCGGAAATCGAAGTGGAACAGAAGGGCAAGAAGGTCAAGAAAGCCGACGTGCAGGTCGTGGGCGAAGTCGGCAAATCGGAGGAAATCCAGGCCGCCATCAAGGACGAGCAGTGGAACGACTACCGCATCGTGGCCAGAGGAAACCACCTCCAGCATTTCATCAACGGCAAACAAACAGTGGATGTGACCGATGAGGATTCCGACAAGGCCGCCAAGGACGGCATCCTGGCACTGCAAATCCATGTCGGCCCCGCCATGGTGGTCCAGTTCAAGGACATCCAGTTGAAGGAGCTTGGCAGGCGTTCGGATATCGACCTGATGCAGGGCGAATGGACGCCGGCCGAGATTCAGGCCAATGGTGAAGCTCTGGACAGAAGTGATTTCGAGGGCATTTCCATTCGCATCAGCGGCCAGTCCTACACCATGACCACCAAGGATGGCGGCGACCATGGCACGTTCGAGGTCAACACCTCGCAATCCCCGGCGTGGATGGACGTCACCAACAAGGACGGGCGCGTCATTCGCGCCATCTACGAGATCAGCGGGGACAAATGGCGTGTGTGTTATTCCTTGAGTGATTCCGGGCGACCGGATGCATTCGCCACTTCGCAGGACTCGGGCCGGGTGTATGCCGTGTATCAACGGCGCTGAGAGGCTGTCGCCCTGCTTTCCAAACCGCCCGGGGCTCAGACCATCTGGGCTTCGAGCAGCCTCCCCAGCACCATCCAGTCGTAATGGCGCGCATAGAAATCAGCGGCCCGCCGTCCCATGTCCAAGGCTTTCACCCGGTCGTCAAGCATCCTGCATGCAGTCTTGGTGAATCCTTCCGGATCGTCCGTGGGCGCGTGGGCAAACCAGTCGGCCGCCCTCAACGTGCCGCCTGTGTTGTGTCCGATGGTGCTGACGACCGGACAGCCATGAATGAGTCCGGCCATGAAGGACGTCCTGCGCTCGGACGCGCCATCCACAAACGGCAGCACCAGAACATCGATGGCCTGCATGGCCTTGGAAACCTCTGCGGACGGAAGGAAGCCCGGCTCCCGGTAAAGGCCCGTGAGCGCCGCAGGGGGCGTGAACTCCGGTTTGCCGCCAATCACCACCAGTGCCGTGGGGCCACCTGCTTGTGCTGATTGCCACGCCTCCGTGACCCAGTGGAACTGCTTGGCGTCGCTCACCGTGCCAAAATAGCCCATCACGCGGACATCCGGTTTCAAGCCCTGCGCCGCACGCCAGCCGGAGCGGTGATCTGGCGCCACTTCTGCCACGTCAATGTTCGATGGCGACGGCGCAAGGAACATCTTGTCTGCCGCGTCCGGCCTGAGATGCCTCCATTCATCGAGCCATGCCTCGGTGGAAATGCCGATGGAATCCGCGATGTTGACCATGCGCCGCCACTGGCTGCGATGGGCCCAGGCATAATACAGACGATGCGGCCATGCGGAGTAGGGAGCCGCGATCTCATGGGCCAGCACGATCTGCGAACGGTGATGTTTCTGAAGCATGAGCAGGGCGCGCGGCAGTTTCAGGTTCACACCGCCCCGCCCATACATGTGGGGGACATACTGCCAGATCACGACATCCACATGCTGGATGCCTTCCATGGCCGCATACAACGCGTCCATGTCCGACCAGTCACCGATCTCTGCATGCACATTCGCAGCGCTCCTCCCGGACCCGCCCTTTGAAGTGAGGACGGAAACATTGCATGAGCTGGATAGCAGACGGGCCAGCCGTTCGGTGTGGTCGGCAATGCCGCCGCGTTCCGGAGGATACTCGGGCGAAATGATGAGGATGTCCGTTTTCAAAATGGCTGGGAAGGTGGTAGCTGAAACCGGGAACCGGCGCATCAACTATGTTGTCGTCCGGCCTCAAAATGCACCGTCAGGCGCTTTTTTGATGTCCAGCATTTTACATGGAACCACGGAGTCGCAGGCATTGCGGGGATTGGGATAATCTGGAATGTTAGGAAGCACCACCCAACCCATCCAGGGCTCGGGCCGGCCGTTATGAGATTTGTCACATCAACCAGTTTGATCGCCGCCATGCTGGCAGGACTTTCCGCTCACCCGGCGTCGGCGGCGTCCAGGATCGATTTCAACCGCGACATCCGCCCGATCATGGTGGACACGTGTTTCCACTGTCATGGGTTCGACGCGAAGTCCCGGAAGGCCTTCCGCATCGATCTCCGCGATGAGGCGTTGAAACCTGCCAAGTCCGGCGAGATTCCCATCGTCCCCGGCAGGCCGGAGCAGTCCGGGATCATCAAACGGATTTTCGCCACGGATGAGGACGATGTCATGCCGCCGCCCTCGGCGCACAAGGAGTTGACCGCGGCGCAGAAGGAGCTTTTCCGGCGGTGGGTGGCCGAGGGCGCGGAGTATCAGGGACACTGGGCGTTCACCGCCCCTCAACGCCCGGAGGTGCCGGTTGTGAAAGGCGTGAGGTCCGGCATCCGAAACCCCATCGACGCCTTCATTCTTCACAGGCTCGCCCAGGAGGGGTTGAAACCCTCGGTGGAAGCCGATCGCACCACCTTGATCCGCCGCCTTTCCATGGACATCACGGGCATCCCACCCACGCCTGCCGAGGTGGACGCGTTTATTGCGGACAAATCACCCCGCGCGTACGAGAACCTGGTGGACCGCCTGCTCGCTTCACCACGGTATGGCGAGCGCATGTCGATGGAATGGCTGGACTATGCGCGGTATGCCGACAGTCATGGATTTCAGACCGACAGCAGCCGCAGCATGTGGCCGTGGCGCGACTGGGTCATCAACGCCTTCAACGACAACAAGCCCTTTGATCAGTTCACCATCGAGCAACTGGCGGGCGATCTCCTCGCCCATCCCACGCGCGACCAGATCGTCGCCACCGGCTTCAATCGCAATCACCGCATCAACGGCGAGGGCGGCATCATCGACGAGGAGTGGCGCATCGAGAACATCATCGACCGTGTGGAAACCACGGGGGCGACCTGGATGGCACTGACGCTCAACTGCTGCCGTTGCCATGACCACAAGTATGACCCCATCTCCCAGAAGGAGTTTTACCAGTTCTTCTCCTACTTCAACAACATCGACGAGACCGGCGTGATTCGCGGTGCTTCCAACCGTTCGGGTGGCAATCCGGACCCGTTCGTCAAGGTGCCTTCAGCTGAACAGGAGCGTCAGTCGGAAGTGCTGGCCGCCAGAGTCAAAGCCGCCGAGGCGGAAGTCGCCCGTTCCATGAAGGATCTGCCCCGCCTGGTGGCGGAATGGGAACCGGCATTTCGCGCCAGGCTGGCGTCACAGGTGAGCATCTGGACGGCTCTCAACCCCTCCGAAGTGCGGTCCACTGGGGGCGCCACGCTCACCCGTCAACCGGACGGTTCGTATCTGGCCGGCGGAACGAACCCGGCGAAGGACACGTATGTGATCAACGCGCCACTCGATGAAGGACAATTCACCGGCCTGTTGTTGGAAGCCTTTCCTGATGCGAGCCTTCCTGAAAAAAGCCTGGGCAGAAACAGCAACGGGAATTTCGTCCTCAGCAAGGTCGAGGCGGAGATCACGTCGCCGGAACTCAAGGAGCCACTGAGGATTTCCTTTAGGGACGCGCAGGCGGACTATTCACAAAAAGGCTGGGGCATTGAGTCGCTCGTGCCTGAAAAGCCCGTCGCATCGCCCGCCAAAGGAAAAAAGGCGAAGGGCAAGGATGCCCAGGCATCCAACCGCGGCAAAGGCTGGGCTGTGGATGGCAACACCAAGAAGGAGCCCCGCCGGGCCATGTTTCTCGTCGCCAAGCCCCTGGCGGTTCCCGCCAATGCCATTCTTCAAGTCCGGCTGAAACACGAGACGTTGAACCAGCACAGCATCGGGCGGTTCCGCCTTTCGGCCACTGGCGTGCCCGTGAAGGATGTCAAACTCAGCCCGGCAGACGGAGTGCCCAAAGCGGTCATCGACGCCCTGGCCGTGCAGTCTGAGAAGCGTTCCAGCAAACAGCAGCAGGAGATTGAAACGTATTTCCGGGCCAACGTGGACAGCCCGGTCAGGAAGGCGGATGCGGCTGTTGCCGCCGCGCGCAAGGCGATGGACGATTACGACGCCATGATTCCCACCGTCATGGTGATGAAGGAACTTCCCAGGCCGCGTGAGGCGAAGATTCTGATTCGCGGCCAGTATGACAAGCCCGGGGAGGCGGTGACGGCGGCGTTACCAGCCATCCTGCCGCCATTGCCTGAAGGTGTGCCCAACAACCGGCTCGGACTGGCCCGATGGCTGGTGGACCCCTCGCATCCGCTGACCGCGCGTGTGTGGGTGAACCGCCAGTGGGAAAAGTTCTTTGGCACCGGACTGGTCAAGAGCACCGAGAATTTCGGCATGCAGTCCGAACCGGCCAGCCACCCTGAACTGCTCGACTGGCTGGCCACAGAGTTCATCCGGCTCAACTGGGACATGAAGGCCATGCAGAAAATGATGGTCATGAGCGCCACCTACCGCCAGTCCGCCAAGGTTTCGCCCGGCTTGCTGGAACGTGACCCCGAAAACCGCCTGCTGGCCCGTGGGCCACGGTTCCGCCTGCCCGCCGAACTCATCCGCGACCAGGCGCTTGCGGCCAGTGGTCTTCTCGTCGAGAAGATCGGCGGCCCAAGTGTCCGCCCCTACATGCCGGAGGGTGTCTGGGACGAAACCAGCAAATACGGCAACCTTCGCGGTTACAAACATGACAGCGACGACGGACTTTATCGCCGCACCTTCTACACCATCTGGAAACGCACCGCCGCGCCGCCGACCATGCTGCTCTTCGATTCCCCGTCCCGCGAAATCTGCACCGTGAAACGCTCCCGCACCAACACGCCCCTTCAGGCGCTCGCATTGCTGAATGAAGTGACCTACGTGGAAGCCGCCCGGGCACTGGCGCAACGCATGATCAGGGAGGGCGGCACCACGCCCAAGGACCGGCTGACATGGGGTTTCAGGCAGGTTGCCAGCCGCAAGCCGGATGCTGCCGAGATGAAAATCCTGAGTTCCGGGCTGGAACGCCACCTTGCCAGGTATCGTCAGGACCAAGCCTCTGCGAAGGCATTGGTGACCTTGGGGGAATCTCCATCAGACAAGGACTTGTCCCCCGCCGAACTGGCCGCCTACACGCTCACTGCGAACGTGCTGCTGAACATGGATGAAGTGGTGACCAGGGAATGAACACTTGTCCAACAGCAATGAAGATGAACTCCAACGCCAGCGTGCGCGCATCCGCCCCCCGCATGAATGCCTTTTCGATCCTGCTCGCCGGACTGGCCTTGCTGTGCAGTCCGGTCACACATTTCGCAGCCGATGGAAAGGGTCCGCCCAACTTCATCTTCTTCATCACGGACGACATCAGTCCGGATGACCTGGGCATCTACGGCAACACGTTTGTGCAGACGCCAAACCTTGAACGCATCGCAAAGCGCGGCCTGGTGTTCGACAACGCCTATCTCACCATCAGCTCCTGTTCGCCCAGCCGCTGCTCGATCATCACCGGACGCTACCCGCACAACACCGGCGCGCCGGAGCTCCACACCACCCTGCCGGCAGATCAGGTGACCTTTGTGCAGCAGTTCAAGAAGGCCGGTTACCACACCATCATCTCCGGCAAGAACCACATGGGCAAACCGGCCGCACTGGGTTTCGATGTGTCCTCCGACAGCCATCCCGCAGGTTCGGAAAAATGGGTTTCGCATTTGCAGGACAGGCCCAGGGACAAGCCGTTCTTCGCCTGGTTTGCCTCCCATGACGCCCACCACGCGTTCACCATCAATGACAAGGCGCCGACCTATCCGCCGGGCAGTGTGAGCGTCCCGCCGATGATGTTCGATGGACCCGGCACACGCCAGGAACTGGCGGATTTCTACCACGAAGTCAGCCGCACGGATTACTACGCCGGTGAATTGATGAGGGAACTCGAGGCGCAGGACATCGCAGGCAACACGTATTTCATCTACTGCGCGGACAACGGACGTCCGTTTCCCCGCTGCAAAACATATCTCTACGACAGCGGCATCAAGACGCCGCTGTTGATTGCCGGTCCCGGAGTTGAACAGGGCCGCACGTCATCCCTCGTCAGTTCCGTGGATTACGCGGCCACCTTTCTGGAACTGGCCGGCATTGAAAAGCCCGCCACTGTGCAGGGCATCAGCTTCGTGCCGGTTCTGAAGAACCCCAAGGCCACCGTGCGTGAAGTCGCCTTTGCGGAGCGTAACTGGCACGTCTATCAGGTGCATCAACGCGCCGTGCGCTTTGGCGACTGGCTCTACTCATGGAATGCCTGGCCGGAACGCCACAACGTGAGCGGTGAAAGTGCGTGGACGGGCAAGTTCGCCGCCGTGGGTGAGCTGTGGGCCGCCGCTGAACAGGGCAAACTCACGCCCGCCCAGGCGCTCCTCACACAAAAGCCCCAGCCCGTGGAGATGCTGTTCCATGTGAAGAACGATCCGCACCAGTTCACCAATCTGGCGGATGCACCAAACCATGCGGAGGTCTTGAAGCAGGCGCGCGCCCTGCTGGCACAATGGAAGAAGGATACTGGCGACAGTGTGCCGGCGAATCCCACCCCCGACCGTGGCGGACTGCACGAAGCCGGCGGACGGGACATGAAACGCGGCGAGTTTCCCGGAGCGGCCAACAACGCCGCCAGCATCCATCACCCCGGCCCCGTCAAGCTGACCCGGAAATAGTCGCATTATGAACTGCAACGACCGTCATTACCTCTCACTGGATCAGGCCACGCAAACCGCGCTGGCAAGGCGCACATTCCTCTCGCGCTCCGCCTCGGGCCTCGGGCTGGCGGCGCTGGGTTCGCTGATGGTGGATTCGAAGTCCGCCTTCGCATCGGGCGGCGGTGGGGCACTGGATGGCTGGCCGCATTTCCCGGTGAAGGCGAAACGGGTGATCTATCTGTTCCAGTCCGGCGCGCCATCGCAGATGGACCTGTTCGATCCCAAGCCGCAGCTCGCCGAAAAACGCGGCGAGGATTTGCCGGATTCCATCCGCCAGGGACAGCGGCTGACCACGATGACCTCCGGCCAGAAGAATTTCCCCGTGGCGCCCAGCATCTTCAAGTTCGCGCAGCACGGGCAATCCGGCGCATGGCTCAGCGATCTGCTGCCCAACATCTCCTCCATCGCCGACGAGTTGTGTTTCATCAAGTCGATGCACACCGAGGCCATCAACCACGACCCGGCGATCACCTTCTTCCAGACCGGCCGCCAGCTCGCCGGTTTTCCCAGCATGGGATCGTGGCTCAGCTATGGGTTGGGCAGCGAATGCAAGGATCTGCCCGCCTACGTGGTGCTGACTTCGTTCGGAACCGGGCGCAAGGACGACCAGCCGCTTTACGACCGGCTTTGGAGCAGCGGATTCCTGCCCACGAAGCATCAGGGGGTGAAATTCCGCAACACTGGTGATCCTGTGCTGTATTTGTCCAACCCTCCCGGTGTGGACCGTGAAACCCGTCGCGACACGCTGGATCAACTCAGTGCCCTGAACAACCGACGGCATGAGTTGATTGGTGATCCGGAGATCCAAACCCGCATCGCCCAGTATGAAATGGCCTTCCGCATGCAGGCGAGCGTCCGGACCTGACGGACATTTCCAAGGAACCGGACAGCGTGTTGGAGATGTATGGGCCGGAGGTGAAAACGCCCGGCACCTACGCCGCCAACTGCCTGCTGGCACGCCGTCTTGCCGAGCGCGATGTGCGCTTTGTGCAACTGTTCCACATGGGCTGGGATCACCACGGCGGCCTGCCCAAGGCCATTCGCGGCCAGTGCAGCGACACCGACCAGCCGACGACGGCGCTCATCAAGGACCTGAAGCAACGCGGGTTGCTGGAGGACACGCTGATTGTGTGGGGCGGGGAATTCGGGCGGACGCCGATGGTGGAGATCCGGAACACGCAAGATCCGGACAACGCGGGCCGCGACCACCATCCGCTGGCGTACTCGATGTTTCTGGCGGGCGGCGGGATCAAGGG
>CAYQCZ010000154.1:0-8921 GCA_964415955.1 uncultured Verrucomicrobiota bacterium
GCTGGCTGGAATTCAACCATCGTGTGCTGGAGGAGGCGCAGGATGAGACCAATCCGCTGCTTGAGCGGCTCAAGTTCTACTGCATCAGCAGCTCGAACCTGGACGAGTTTTTCGAGGTGCGCGTGGCCGGCATCAAGCAGCAGATCGAGAGCGATGTGGTGGAACGCAGCGTGGATGGATTGACCGCCACGGAGACGTTCCGTGCGATCACGCGCCGGGTGCGCCAGATGGTGCAGGACCAGAACCGTTGCTGGCGGGAGAAGCTGCTGCCCGCACTGGCCGGCCGCGGCATCCGCTTTCTGCAGGTCAGAAAACTGGACAAGGCCGATCTTGCCTGGGTGGATGCGTTTTACAGGACGCAGGTCCGTCCGGTGTTGACGCCGCTGGCCATCGACAACGCGCATCCATTTCCCCAGCTCCTGAACCGCACGCTCAACATGATGGTGCGGCTGGAGGTGGAAAAGGATGGTCGATGGCGTCAGAGGCTGGCCGTCGTGCAGGTGCCGCGCGTCATTGCACGTCTGGTCCGGCTGCCGCGCGACAATTCGGACATGGATTTTGTCTGGCTGGGGCAGATCATCGGCCATTTCCTCCCCGATTTGTTCCCCGGCACCCGCATCCTGGGCCACTGGTTGTTCCGGGTGACGCGCAACAGCGAACTCTACATCGACAACGAGGAGGAGGCGGGCAACCTGCTCAAGGCCGTGGAGGAGGAATTGCACAAGCGGCGCAAGGGCGATGCGGTGCGCCTCGAGGTGGAGATTGGCTGCCCGGAGGACATCCGCGAGGAGTTGCTCGACACGCTCAAGCTCACCAAGGACGACCTTTACGTGGTGGACGCCCCGTTGAACCCGACGCGCTTGCTGGCCATTTACGACGGCGACCACTCGCCCGAGCTGCGGGATCCGCCGTTCGTGCCGGCGATCGCCTCGGACGTGCGGGATGAGGACGATTTGTTTGCCGCCATCCGCAAACGCGACCTGCTGTTCCACCATCCCTACGAAAGTTTCGGCACGGTGGTGGAGTTGTTGCAGCAGGCCGCGGTGGACCCCCGTGTGCTGGCGGTGAAGATGACCCTGTATCGCACGGGTGGCGACCCCCGGATCATCGGTGCGCTCATGGAGGCGGTGAACAACGGCAAGCAGGTCACCACCGTGGTGGAGCTGCGCGCGCGTTTCGACGAGGCCAACAACATCGAATGGTCACGCCAGCTTGAGGAGGCCGGCGTGCATGTCGTTTACGGGCTCGTGGGTTACAAGATTCACAGCAAGATGTGCATGATCGTCCGCCGGGACGATGACGGCATCCGGCGTTACGTGCATCTGGGCACCGGCAACTACAACCCCGCCACGGCGCGGCTTTACACGGACCTGAGCCTGCTGACCTGCCAGCCGGATTTCGGCGAGGATGTCACCAATCTCTTCAACCTGCTGACCGGCATCTGCCAGTTCCAGGGGACGCGAAAATTGCTCGTGGCCCCCTTCGATCTCAAACGCCGGATGCTTGAACTCATCGACCGCGAGACCGCGCATGCCGGGGAGGGGCTGCCCGCCGCCATCACGGCGAAGATGAACTCGCTCGTCGATCCCGATGTCATCAACGCCCTTTACCGCGCCTCCCGGGCCGGGGTGAAAATCCAGCTCATCGTGCGCGGCATCTGCTGCCTGCGTCCCGGCATCAAAGGTGTGAGCGAGAACATCTCCGTGCACAGCATCGTGGACCGTTTTCTCGAACACAGCCGCATCTTCCTGTTCGAGAACGCCTGCCGACCCGAGGTGTTCATCGGCAGCGCGGACTGGATGCCCCGCAATTTCGTCCGGCGTATCGAGACGGTGTTCCCTGTGGAGGACGGGCGTCTGCGCGACCGGGTGATCAACGAGGTGCTGGCCCTTTCCATGGCCGACAACACCAGGACCCGGCTGCTGCAGCCGAATGGCATGTATCGTCGCGCTCCGGTTGCCGCCGGAAAGAAGGCCCATCGCAGCCAGGTGGAAAGCATCCAGCTTGCCGTCCGGACCGTCGCCCCGGCGGGCAATGCCTTGTCCGGCAGGAATGCCTATCCGCAGATGAAGCTCAAAGCCGCCCCCCGCAAAAGAAGGTGAAGTCCGGCGGACGGCCTGCCCGGGGCGTGATGCTACTTGCGCGCGGGATTGCCCGCCGGAAGCGGCAGGGTCTGGAGGGTGACGTCCTCCGCCGGCTGGTAAAGACCGGGTTTCAAATCGCGGAGCGGATCCGCGTGCCGGTGTTCCTGCCAGCGGCGCAGGCCCCAGATGGCCGCGGCCAGCACGAAGATCAGCGCCAGCACCGGCACAACCACGCGCATGTTCATGCGTGAGAGATGGAACATCAGCCGTTCCAGCATACCCCTGGGCGGTCCGCCAAGTGAGGGTTCACCGCTGAACTTTTCCGTGTGCGCCAGTTCCAGGTCGAGGTCGGCCATGATTTGAAGCGCATCCAGCTTCAGCAGGTTGGCATAGGTGCGGACAAAACCGCGAATGTAGATGGGTGCGGCGAAGGAGTTGTAGTCCCCTGATTCCAGTGCGATCAGGTGCTCGGTCTTGATCTTGGTGGCCTCGGCCACGTCATGAATGGACATGCCCAGGGCCATGCGTGCGCTGTTGAGTTGTTCACCGACCGTCGCCATATCGGTTCAAGCTACGGACGGAAATCTCCACTGGCAACGAAGGAAAGCATGTCCTGACCTCCAGGCTGGCCCGGGACGCATGATGCGGCAGGAATCTCAACACGATGCTGGCGTCCATCGACCCACCAGGACTCGGGCTACTTGATCTTGTGCAGCCTTCCTGCGGCGGCCTCGAGGGCATACTGGGCCTTGTTGTATTCGGCAATCAGGGCCAGGTAGTCGCTGCGGAAGGTGGTCAGATCCTGCTGGGCCTGGAGGGTTTCCAGCACCGCGCCGACGCCGAACGCCCTGCGTTCGAATGACAGGCGCGCGGTTTCCTCCGCAGCGGCCAGTGCGCGTCGGGCCGTTTCGATTTGTGCAGCCAGTGAATGCACCCGCACATGGGCCTCCACCACCTGCCCCACCACGGCGTCACGCCATTTGTCGGCGGTCAGTTCGGCCGTTTTCAGCCTGGATTCCGCGAGTTTTTGACGGGGCCGGTCCATCAACCCGCCGGGGCCGATGCGCCACCCGAGCGTGACCTGCTCGGTCGAAGTGGCGTCGAAATTGTGCCACTGGTCGTTGAAACCGCCGCCCAGTCCGCCGCCGTAGGCCTGCAATCCGAGGCTGGGGATGACGGGGCCGACGGTGACGCCCCGCTTCTCCTCCAGCGCGGCGCGTTGCAGGGCGGATTGACGGGCGATTTCCGGCCGTTGATTCAGCGCCTGGGCGATCAACCGGTCCAGCGGCGTGGACTGGTCCACCAGTTGCAGCGGTGACAAGGCCTTGTCGGCCGGTTCAAGAAGGACGGCGGGGTTCAAATGCAGGCTTGTGGCCAGGCGCGCCGCGGTCAGACGTTTCTGCTCCCCGGACCGTTGAACAACCAGCCTGTAGCGCTCGGTCTGTGCGAGGACGCGCTGCCAGTCTCCTTTGAAGGCGAGACCGGTGCGCACGGCGGATTCGAGCTGTCTGGAGTATTCTTCCGAAACCTTGAGCGATTGCTGCACCACTTCCAGGCGGGCGCCCGTCAGCACGAGGTCGAAGTAACCTGTGGCGGCGGCGAGAACGCTTTGCAGACGCTCGGCCTCGGCACCCTGTTCGGCGGCCTTTGCGGTTTGCCGCGCGGCGAGGGTCTTATACCAGGCTTCACCCAGGTCCAGTTGGGCGTTGATCGAGCCGCCGACGGTGTAGAACTGCTTGCTGGCGTCGAACACATTGCCGCCGATGTCCTGCAACTGGCCGTCATGCCGCCTGTAGGAAACGCCGGGTGAAATCCATGGGAAAAACTGCTGCCGCGCCTGTTCGTGGGCAGCCCTGGCCTCGACAACCTTCTGCAGGGCGATTTGAACATCGAGGTTCTGCGCGCCTGCCAGCCGCAGGGCGGTGGGCAGATCGATCATCTGCGGTGCGTCCGAGACCGGATAGTTCATCGCCGGATCGGGAAGCACCGTGCCGCGCTGCGCGGTCCTGCCTTCCGCAGTTTTCGCGGCGGCGTCCGGCTCCGGTTTTTGTCCGGCGGCCAGGAGGGATGCGGCGCATCCAATGGCCATGATGGCGGCGCAGGCAGGGGTGCCGGGCATCCATCGCACTGGGTGATATGTGGTTGTCACGGGGCCTCCGTTGCTTGCACTGTGGCGCCATCTGCCGGCGGGGTCCTGCCGAACAGCAGCACCTTCTCGGCGCCGCTCAGACCGCTGGTGATCTCGACCATTTCACCGTCGTTGAAACCGGTTTTTACCGGCGTTTTCTTCGCCCTGCCGTCGATGAACAGGAACGCGGACGCACCGGATTTCTCCGTCAGCAGGCCCGCCGCAGGGATGCGCAGCACGTTGTCATGCCGCTCGACGCCAAGCTTGAAGGTGGCGAACATGCCGGGCCGGAGCGTGTGGTCCCTGTTGGGGAGGTCCGCCTCGACGGAGAGGCTGCGGGTGGATTCATCCAGTGCATGTGCGTGGCGGGATACCCTGGCCTCGATGGTCTTTCCACCCAGCCCATCGACAATCACCTTCACCGGCTGGCCCACGGTGACCTTTGCCGCCTCCGCCTCCGGCACCGGCACCTGCGCGCGAATGACGCCCGCGTCCGTGATGGTGACGATGGCGGCCGTGCTGGCCGCGCTGCCGGAGGTCGCCGCCGGAATGAACGCGCCGGGATCAACGAGGCGCGCGGTCACAACCCCGTCGAACGGCGCGTGGACTTTGGCGAAGGCAAGAAGCGTCTCCATGCGTTGCAGGTCGGCCTCGAGTTCACGCTTTTTTGCTGCCGCAAGTTCGACAGCGGCCTTTGCCTGCACCTGGGAGGCCTTCGCGGCTTCGTGCCGTGCGGTGGCGTTGTCCAGTTGCTGGGGCACGACAAGGTCGGGTGCGGACCTGCGCGCCTGGGTCAGCCGCTTCAGCTCAATCTCCGCAGCATCAAACTCAGCCTTCACCTTGCCCGTTTCGGCCCTGGCACTGTTCTCTTCTGCGACTGCGCGGGCAATCGAAGCCTTTGCCTTGACCAGTTCGGCGATGAGTTCAGGCACTTCGATTTCGGCAATCAACTGGCCTGCCTTCACCGTGTCGCCCATGTCCACGGCGATGCTTTTCAGGTAGCCGGGCACCTTGGCGTAGATGGTGGTCTGCTGGTTGGGACGCAATGTCCCGGGCAGCGTCACGTAGCGGACAACACTTCCACGTGATGGCGACGTGAACTTCAACTCCTGGGCGTATGCCGCGTGGCTTGCGCAATACAGCGTCAGCACAGCGCTCATCATGGCAATCGTGGCAACTTTCATAATCTTCATTCCTGACAATTCAACAATCATCCGCCGATCAACTCTGCGTGGCTTTTTCGTGATATGCACTCTCCGGATCCTCCGGGTCAATCGAGGGCGAACGGACTTTGCTGCTGGTCAAAATGGCGAACACGCTCGGCAGCACGAACAGCGTGGCGAGCGTCGCCATCGCCAGTCCGCCGACCACCGCGCGGCCCAGCGGCGCGGTTTGGTCGCCGCCTTCGCCGAGACCGAGCGCGAGTGGCGTCATGCCCGCGATCATCGCGCAACTCGTCATGAGAATGGGCCGCAGGCGGGTGCGCGCGCCTTCCACGGCGGCGGCGACCGGATTGCCGTGTGTTGCCGCCCCGTCAGCGCGCCGCGCTTTCTCGGCGAAGGTCACCAGCAGGATCGCGTTGGCCACGGCCACGCCGACGGCCATGATCGCACCCATCGCGGACTGGACGTTCAACGTCGTTCCCGTGAGCCACAGCGTCAGCACCACACCCGCGAGCACGGCGGGCACGGTGGAAACCACTGCGAAGGCGAGCCGCACGGATTGGAAGTTCGCCATCAGCAGCAGGAAGATCACGATCACGGAAATGATCAGCCCGGTGCGGAAGCCGTCCATCAACTGTTCCAGTGGGATGACCTGGCCGCGCACGTCCACCTTGGTCTTGCCGTCGGACTGCAAGTTGACTTCAGCGATGACGCGGCGGATCTCGCGCGTCGCCGCGCCGAGATCGATGCCGTGGATGTTCGCGGTGATGCTCACGATGCGCGCCATGTTGTAGCGCTCGTAGGTGCCCACGGTCGTGCCCTCGGTGATGTCCGCGACGTTGCGCAGCAGCACGGTCTTCCCGCCCTCGGCGCTGACGGGGATGTTCTTCAGGTCCTCGAGGGTCTGCGTGCGCTCCTCGGGAATCTGCACCTGGATGTTGAAGCTGATGCCGGTGTTGGGATCGGCCCAGTAGTTCGCCACGGTGAAGCGCGATGACGTGGTGGCCGCGACCAGCGAGCGCGTGATGTCCTCGACCTTCACGCCGAGCAGGCCGGCGCGCTCGCGATTGATGTTCACGCTCACCGACGGGAAATCGAGCGTCTGCGCGATCTGCGCGTCGCGGAGGAACGGCAGCTTGTTCAACTCGCCGAGCAACTTTTCGCCGTAGCCTTTACCGACGGCGAGGCTCGGCGCGCTGATGGCGACCTCGATGGGCGTGGGCGATCCGAAACTCATCACGCGCGACACGATGTCCTGCGGCTCGAACGACAGCCGCACGTCGGGTAGTTCCTGCTTGAACACGCCGCGCAGGCGTTCCTTGAAGGCCTCGATCTTCACCCCCGCGTCGCGCTTGAGCTGCACGGCCAGCCAGCCTTCCTCGGGGCCGCCGTTCCACAGGTGGACGAGGTTGACCGGGAAGCTGGCATTGTGAACACCCACCATGCCGATGCTCACCTCGACCTTGTCCTCGCCGCCCGCTTCGCGCGCGATGGTGCCGAGAATCTTCCGCGCGATGCCCTCAGTGATGCCGACCTGCGTTCCCGCCGGGGCGCGGAAGCGCAACGCGAACTGTCCGGTGTCCGCCTTCGGGAAAATCTCCACGCCCAGCCGGCTGCCGACGAACCACACCACGCCACCGGCCGCGATGAGATACACCAGCACGAGCGGCCAGCGCGCCGCGACCACGCCGCGCAGGATGCCCGCATAGGCGGACTGCAATTTGCCGATGAAGCCGGGATCATGAACCACACTGCCGTCCGCGGAGCCGGCGTGCTTCTTCTCGCTGCGGCGCAGCACCCAAACGCTGAGGATCGGCACCAGCGTGCTCGACAAAATGAACGACGCGACCATGGAGAAGCCGACCGCCAGCGCCAGCGGCACGAACAACGCCTGCGCCGAGCCTTCCATGAAGAACGCCGGGATGAACACCGCCAGGATGCACAACATCGCCAGCAGGCGCGGCAGCGCGGTCTCGCGCGTGCCGTCCAGCGCGGCGCGCGCCCGCGGACTGCCGCGCGCCAGTGGCGAGGGGATGGTGTGCACGGCGACCGTTGGGTCGTCCACGAGGATGCGCACGGCCAGCGCCATGCCGCCGAGCGTCATCAGGTGGATGTTTTCCCCGCTCAGCCAGAGCGCGAACGTCGCGGCCAGCAACGACAGCGGGATGTTGATGACGACGATGAACGCGCTGCGCCAGTCGCGCAGGAACAGCAGCACCATCAAACCGGTGAGGATCGCGCCGAGGCCGCCTTCCTTGAGCAGGTCGTTGATCGAGCGGTTGACGACGGGCGATTGATCGAACGCGTAGCTGACCTTGATCCCCTCGGGCAGCAGCTTCTGAAACTCGGGGATGTTCCGCTTGACCGTCTCGACGACCTCGATCGTCGAGGCCTCGGCGCGCTTGGTGACGGGCAGGTAAACCGTGCGCAAGCCGTTCGCCAGCGCGTAGGAGGTCGTCACGTCGGCGGAGTCGGCAACGGTTGCCACGTCGCGCACGAACACCGTGCCCTTCGCGGTGCGCTTGATCGGCACCGCCTCGAGGTCCTTGGGGTTCGCGGGAATCGCGTTCACCGGCACGATGGGATACTTGCCGTCGAGATTCATGTTGCCCGACGGGCTGACCACGTTGCCCTGCGCGAGCGCCTTCACGACGTCGTCGGGCGACAGACCGTAAGCCTTCATGCGGTCGGGGTTCACGTTCACGACCACGCCGCGAGAGCTGCCACCAAACGGCGGCGGGGCCGACACGCCGGGCAGCGTGGCAAACGCGGGACGCACGCGGTTGAGCGCCTGGTCCTGCATCTGGTTGAGCGTGATGTTCGGGTCGTCGGTCGAGAAGACCAAGTGACCGACCGCGACGCTGCCGGCGTCGAAGCGCATGATGAACGGCGCGACCGTTCCTGGCGGCATGAAGGCGCGCGAGCGGTTCACCTGGGCGACGGTTTCCGACATCGCCTGCGACATGTCGGTGCCCGGATGAAACTGGAGCTTCATGATCGAGGCGCCCTGGATGGACTTCGACTCCACGTGCTCGATGTTGGCGATGTAGAGGAAGTGATACTCGTAACGGTAGGTGAGGTAGCCCTCCATCTGCGCCGGGTCCATGCCGCCGTAGGGTTGCGCGACGTAGATGGTCGGCACGTTCAACGGCGGGAAGATGTCGCGCGTCATGCGCTGGAGCGCGATCCACGCGCCGAGGGCGACGGCGATGACGAGGACGAGGACCGTCAGGGGACGGCGTAGAGCCAGATTGAGCATGTTGAAATCAATCGCCGGTTTCGCCGCGCAGTTCGCCGATTTGTCGCAGCGCGAGCTTGAGCACTTTTCTGCCTTCGGCAGTGATGCGATAGCTGCGACGCGAACGGGAGCCTTGGCTGGCCGGGTGATCGGACTTCAGCCAGCCGTATTGTTCCATCCGGCGGAAAATGGGGTAAAGGGTGCCGGGACTCACCTCGTAACCGTGATGGCGCAGCTCTTCGATCATCCAATGCCCGAAGACCGGACCTTCTGCGGCATGGTGGAGGATGTGAATTTTCCAGAGGGCG
>CAYQCZ010000155.1:0-8913 GCA_964415955.1 uncultured Verrucomicrobiota bacterium
CGGCCCACCAGTGTTTCAGTTGATCGAGAATGGAAGTGTGTTTTGGCTCCCTTGAAAAGGCCCTGCGGCAGAGGTCCTCCACACCGTGGGCGAAAAGAATGATCAATGCCACATGGAATGGCTGCATGAACTTGATCGGATTCCGGATGGTGGAGAAATAGGGAAGCTTGTAAACGAACTGGTAGAACGGCGCGTGTCGCCCGAAAGCCAGCAGCAACGAAATCACAGCAGCTCCAGTCCAGAACCAGACCATGCGCCGCTCGGAAGGACTGAACGTCGATGCCTGTCCCCGGAATGACTGGCAGATGGCCCAGATGGCCAGCAACACCACGATAACCCCCGCGTATTCGCCGGAACCGGAATGACGGAAGGCATAGGAATTGCCCTGAACCTGTTGAAGAACCTGTCTGGCCTGGTCACGTTCGGAGCCGACCCCGTTCATGGCCTTGTCCACAAGGTCTTCCACCTGCAAGCTGCGATTGACCGCTCCCCAGTATTGGCCGCCATCGGGCGTGTCCATGCGATACCCAAAGATGCCCGGAATGATGACCCTCAGCACCTCCCTCTTGGGCAGACTGCCGGAAGTGGCGAACGCCCAGCGTTCTTCAGTGGATTTTTCCTCGGCGCTCGTGCCTGCGATGCCTTTGATCTGGGTGCCCACCAGGGTGTTGAGCGCCTGGGCGGATATCCACGCCGCACACACGGCCATCAACCCTACGAGAAGCATGCTTTTGCCCACCTTCCCTGCTGAAGGAGTGCCGTCGCGAAATGCGAACACAAACACCCCGAACGCCGCGGCATACAGGCTGAACAGAGCCCCGACATCGTAGCCCTCCATGACCCCGAGTCCGACTGCGAACCCCGCCAGGGTGTATCGGATCAAAGGATGTTTCCATGGACGGCATACCAACGCAGCCATGGCAACAAAGGTCATTGCCCAGACCAATCCCCAGGTGGGAAGTCCCCAACAGGCGTTGGAGAAAGCATTCATGCTGAGGGTGGCAGACAGTGCGGCCAGCACGACCGTCAAACGCTGAAAATTCAACGCGCGCACGAAGATGGATGCTGCCATTCCAAGCACCAACAAGGACAACGGCACATAGAACTTTGCGAATGTTACTGCCCCTTCACGACCTTGAGTGCCGGGACCGATGATTGTGTAAAAGAATTGTGTGACGTTCGGCATCGCTCCCGGTTGCTGTCCTCCAAACCAATAGAGATCCTGCCAGAAGCCGGCAAAGCCGCCCGGTGCGTATTCAGCCTGCGCCGCGATGGCCCCCAGAGGACCGTCGTTGGCGAACACCACGTAACCATTCTTGAAGCTGGTGTGGAACAAACCGGCCAAGAGCAGCACCAGCAACCCCGCCAGAAAGACCGGTCGATGCTGGCTTGAGCATGACTTTGTGCATGCAGCGGCGGGGGATTTCATCAAGCAAGAAATGTTTGTTATTTGCGGCGTTGAAACACATCCCTGACCGCCACTGCCAGTGATCCCAGTTTCCAGTGCAGGGGGCCGGTGATCTCACGTGATGCACGTTTGATTTCCTCAGCATACCCGGGATGGCTGGCCTTCATTTGTTGCATCTTCACCCTGGAACGTGCGGCGAAGATGCACTTTTGCTTTTGGTGGTGCAACCACCGGCTTGCGCCGCGCAGTTCCATCAAGTCCGCAACCACCCTCATCGCGCGCCACTCCTCCAGAACCCAGGCGTCGAGTTGATGCATAACGCCCCCGGTTGTGCTGCTCGAATGCACCCGATAGCGGCACAGCGGTTCAGGCACCACAACGATGCGCTCACAGTAGGTCGCCCACTCTGAAAAGAACACTACATCGGCCGCCAGCCGCCAGTCGGGACGGAGATGAATCGGCATGGGCTGTCGAGCAGTGCGAAGAATGACTGATTGGCAATACACATGGCGTAACTCGGACTGACGTCGGAGGAACTGCCTCGTGGTCAAAGTTTTCGGTGTGCCCGGACGCCGGGATGGCAAGGGTGGCAGAGGTTGGCCGGATTCATCAATAAACTCCAGCGCGCAGTGTGCCAGTCCCCTTCCTTGGATCTCGTCCAGCAATGGGAGCAGGGTTTCAAAGAAGCGCGGCTGTATCAGATCATCCGCAGAAAGCACATGCAGAAAGTCCGTTTCGCTGGCGAAGCCAAAGGCTTTGTTAAAATTCGCTGTCCCTCCGATGTTGGTTTCATTTCTGCGAAATTCACAATTGAGGGAGCTGTGGCGGTTTTGGAATGCCTCGATGATTTTTGGAGTATCGTCAGTTGAGCAGTTGTCCAAGATGACCAGGCGGTCGGGAAGGTGAGTTTGTGCGGCTACTGATGCCAAAGTTTCACCTATGAACCTCTCCGCGTTGTATGCCGGGATTACTGTCGTGAGTGTTGGCATGACATGCGCCGGGGTCGCTTCATGCCTGTGAAAGGCAGTTGGCTGAAAGGATCATCTTTAAGGCCTCGGTGATTTGACCGACCTGAGCTTTTGTAAGCATGGCAGATGAAGGCAGGTTGATGCCATGAGCAGCCAAAGCATGTGACTGCTTGTGCTGGCTCCTTGCCATGACGGCCTCCGGCCAGTCGCGACATGCTGGAATGTCGCTCAAAGGGTGGAAAAAGGGCCGTGTGTCTATTCCCTGCGCAGAGAGAAGTTCCATGACACGTTCCTTGCGCATTCCAAACTTGGGATCCAGCACGACTGTGCTCATCCAGTAGCTGTTCCGTGTATGAGGCGGTTCTGCGTTCATTGTGACGCCGTCGACATCCTGCAACTCCCCCGCATACCATGAAAAGATTTCCCGCTTTCGTCCGACAAGATCCTCAATTCGCTCAAGTTGAGCCAGGCCGAAAGCCGCCTGCAAGCTGCTCATCCTGTATTTGAAAGCCACTTCCGTATTGTAGAACATCCGATCGCCGGGAGGGCGGCCATGATCACGCAGGAACAGGGCGCGCTGGTGAACATCGCTGCGGTTGGTGACGAGCATGCCGCCCTCGCCGGTGGTTAATGTCTTGGAGCCATGAAAACTGAACACCGCAGCGTCGCCAAAACTGCCAGCCTTTCGGCCCTTGTATTCCGAGCCGATTGCTTCAGCGGCGTCTTCAATTACCGCCAGACCATGCCTCTGAGCAATTTCAAGGATCGCATCCCAATCTGGCATGCCGCCGTAAAGATCCACGGGCAGGACCGCCTTGGTGCGGGGGGTGATGCACGCCTCGAATGACTTGGCAGAGATGCACCATGTAACGGGGTCGATGTCCGCGAATACGGGTGTTGCTCCAACGTATTTGACCGGAGCCATTGTGGCGATCCAGGTCACGTCCGGCACAATGACTTCGTCACCGGGGCCGATGCCGAGTGCAAGAAGTCCAAGGTGGATGCCGGCCGTGCAGTGAGGCAGGGAGATGGCGTGTTTAACGCCCAAATATCGTGCAAAAGCTTCCTCAAAGCGCTGATTATAGGAGTATGCCTTTTCGAACCACGCGTTGGCCGCTGCGTCCGCGACATAATCCACCTCCTTTTGGGTGACCCAAGGGCCGGCGACAGAGATTCGTTGCATGGTCAATCAGAGATGCACTTCAGATACCCCCCGGGAGCAACTGTGAGGAGGAGCTTGTTTTCAATGTCCTGGTCGACGACGAACCGGGGGTTGCCCATCAGAAACTGCTGCACGGCTGTTTTGGGGTTGTTGCCGTGCGCCCATGGCCGGTTTGGGAATGCTCCTTCAGGCATGTCTTCAATCACGGTGTCAAACACGACAAGATAGCTGCCTTTGCGGACCAGCGGCGAATACAGCTCCAGTTCCTTTGCCACATGTGCGTGCGTATGATTGGAATCCAGCAGCACAATCACCGGCTTCGCGTCACCACAAAGCCCCCTGATCCTGGCCGCCACCTCTGCATCTACGGAGGAGCCTTCCACCATTGTGATGCGTTTTGCCAGGGGATGCTGTTTGATAGCTGCGCGATTGTGCGGTCGGATGTCGATGTCCACGCCGATCACCCTGCCTGGTCCACCGATCAACTCGAGCATGGACGCGGAGAAAATCAATGAGCCTCCATGGGCGATGCCTGTTTCTACAATCACCTGGGGCCGCACTTCCCAGATGATCTCCTGCATGGCCATCATGTCTGCCGGATATTGGATGATGGGGCGGCCCATCCACTTGAAGTTGTAGGAGTATTTGAAGTCGCAACTGCGGTCAAAAAGCCGCCTGGCATGCTGTCGGATTTCCGGATCAGACGCCATCATGGCCATGCTCGCCGGATCAGCTGGATCGTGGGGATTCATACGTCGCTATATTGGTCAATTTGCCGGGTTGTTTCGGATAAAACGTGCTGGATGACCATAAAAAACGGTGTTGTCGGGCACATCCTTTGTCACCACGGCACCAGCACCGATGATGCAATTCATGCCGATCCTCACTCTTGGAAGCACCACGGCACCGGTGGCAATCAGGCTGCATTGGCCCACATGCACTTCTCCCGCCAGTCTTGATCCCGGCGCCAGGTGTACGCCATCACCCAGCACGCATTCGTGGTCCACGCTGGCGGCGGTGTTGATGATACATGCGCTGCCCAGGGTTGCCCCTGCACCCACTGTTGCATGAGCGAGCACCTGGCAGCCCTCACCAAGGAGGGCTGTGGTGGCAACATAGGCCACGGGGTGGATCAGTATGGCCGGATTGACGCCATGTGCCTTCAAAAGATTCTGGAGCTTCAAACGATCATGGCCGCGCTGGCCACCTATGGCCACAGCTCCTGATACAGGCAGGTGTTCATTCTCTTTCCTCCAGTGCAGGAAGCCATCCTCGCCATGGTGGATTGGCACATTTGGAAACGGAGATGTTGAGCCCGCCACATTGTCGAACACGGCTATCAGCCGGTAGCCGAGGCGTTCGACGAACTCTTGAAGCACCAAGGCTTGGCCCTTCGCTCCCCAGATGATCAACGGGTTCAACATTCAAAATCAGGATGCTCTGCGTCACGGGGAGACAGGATTGCCGCCTCCGCCAGCGGCCAGTGGATGCCAAAAGCGGGGTCGTTCCACCTTGCGCCCCGCGCACTTTCAGGGTGGTGGGTTCCGGCGATCAGATAAAGAACTTCGGTGTCGTCCATGGTTGTCTGGAAACCGTGGGCACATCCCTCCGGAATGTAAAGTGCCCGTCCATTGTCTGCTGTGAGTTCCACCCCCACCCAGCGCTTGAAGGTCTCGGAACCGTGCCGCATGTCCAGTGCCACATCAAACATGGCGCCCCGCGTGCATCGCACCAGCTTCGCCTCCTCGTGAGGAGCGGCCTGCCAGTGCATGCCGCGCAGCGTGCCTTTGCGGCGGTTGAACGATGTGCTGCATTGCAAAAGAAGGGGATTCAAACCGTGCCGGCGGAATTCCTCCTCACACCATGTGCGGGCAAACCATCCGCGCTCATCGTGGTGGCGTTCCTGATCGACGATCCACACGCCGGGAATTTCAGTTGGCGTAAATTTCATACGGTGTGCACGCCCGGGATCGGCAGGATGAACCGTCCCCCAGCGTCCCGATAATCCTTCTGCTGGGCGAGTATTTCCCCGGCAAAGTTCCAGGTGAGCAGGAGTGTGTAATCCGGCCTGCGTCGGGCCAGCTCTTCTGCCGGAACGATCGGAATGTGCGTTCCCGGCGTAAGCCGCCCCTGTTTATGAGTGCTGCGATCTGCCACGAAGGCGAGCCGCCGGTGGTCCAGTCCGCAATAGTTGAGCAACGTGCTGCCTTTTGCCGAGGCTCCATAGGCGGCAAGCGTCCGGCCCTGCTTTTCGAGTCCTTCCACACATTCCAGCAGGTCGCTTCGGATGCTGGACACTTTTACGGCGAACCCGTTGTAAATTCCCATGGCCGCGATGCCCTTTTCCCGCTCCTCCCGGTCGATGACCGCAACGGATTCCCGCACGGGCCAGGCTCCCTGGTGGGCTGCGAAGATCCGCAGTGAGCCGCCATGAATGGGAAGCTTCTCGACGTGGATGATCTCCAGCCCATGCCGATGGAACAACGGTCGTAGCGCAGTGAGCGTGAAGTAATAGACGTGCTCGTGGTAGATGGTGTCAAATTCGGCCTGCTCCAGCATCTCGAGGCCGTGGGGAAACTCCAGCACCACACGGCCGCGCGGCTTGAGCAGCGTGCGGATGCCCGCCACAAAATCATTCACCGCAGGTGCGTGTGCGAAGACGTTGTTGCCGAGGATCAAATCCGCCTGCCGTCCTTGCGATGACAGCGTTCGGGCCAGATCAGTGCCAAAAAACTCCGTTACGGTCTCTATGCCGGCGTCCCGCGCCACCTTGGCGATGTTGCGCGCGGGTTCGATGCCGAGGCAGGGCACCTGTGCATCGCGAAAATTCTTCAGTAGGTAGCCGTCGTTGCTTGCAATCTCCACGGCCAAACTCTCCGGCCCCAATGTGAATTCCCGGACGTAGCGATGCGCCGCCTCGCGCGCGTGCCGCACCATCGTGTCCGAGAAGGATGAGAAGTAGAGATACTCGGAGAAAAGCTGTGTAGGAGGCACGAGGTCCGTGATTTGCAGCAGCCAGCACTCCGGGCACACGAACAGCCGGAGCGGGAAACGAGGCTCCGGTCTGCTCAGGTCTTCGGGACGGAGCAGGTTGTTGGCCAGGGGCTGGATTCCAAGGTCCAGAATCAGGCGGCCCTCGGCGCAGCCACAGGATCGGCATTGGAAGGTTGCGTCACTCATCAGAGGCTTCTTCCCGTGCCCAGGCCCGCCCCTTGCGGGCTGCTTCCGAGGCATACAATTCGATCTGTGAACGGCTGAACTCCGCCATGACGTCATCGCCCGCTTCGTGGCGTTGGCGATACCATGCGGCAGTGTGGTGCACGGCTTCTTCAAATTCCCATGTCGGCTGCCAGTCAAGGCAGGTTGCAGCCTTGTGGATTGAAAGATGCAGCCGGCCCGCTTCGTGGGGTGCGTTTGGGTCCGAGGCATCCTGCCATCGTCCCAGCCAGTGCCGGAGCAACTCTTCCACGAGCGCCCGGACATCCCGGTTCGATTGAAGCGACGGCCCGAAATTGAAGGCGTCTGCCAGGTGTGAATTCTTTGGCGAAGCCGCCAGTTTTGCACCCAGCCACAGGTAGCCGCTCAGGCAATCGAGCACATGCTGCCAGGGACGTGTGGCATGCGGGTTGCGCACGCGGATTGACTCTCCACTGGCCAGCGCCCTCATGCAGTCGGGCACGATGCGGTCCATCGAATAATCCCCGCCGCCAATGACGTTGCCCGCGCGGGCTGTCGCGACATTTCCCAGCTTCTCGTCCGGCTGGAAGAAGGATCGCCGCCACGCCGCCACTGTAATTTCACAAGCCGCCTTGCTGGCAGAATAAATGTCATGCCCGCCAAGCGGATCCTCCTCCCGGTATCCAGTGTCGCATCCGCGGTTCTCGTAGCACTTGTCCGTGGTCACCACGAGCACGGGCACGGGACGGCCCAGTTTGCGGACCGCCTCGAGCAGATTCACGGTGCCGAGGACGTTGGTCTGCATGGTCTCCACCGGGTTCGCATAGGAGCGCCGGACAATCGCCTGCGCGGCGAGATGGAAGATGAAATCCGGTGCTGCCGTGTGAAGGTCGCGCTCCAGGGCCTGCGCATCCCGGATGTCGGTGATGAATTCGGAAGCGTAGGTGCCAGGTCCGATGATTTGATGAAGATTGGGAGATGTCTCGGGCGGCAGGGCCAGCCCTGTGACCTCGGCACCCAGCTCCTTCAGCCACATGGAGAGCCAGCTGCCCTTGAATCCTGTGTGGCCGGTCACCAGCACCCGTTTCCCGCTGAAATAGTTGCCAAACATCGATTACCAGACTTTCCAGGGAGGCTGGCCCGAGGTCCAGAGACGGTTGAGCAACTCCATTTCGCGCAAGTTGTCCATGCACTGCCAGAATCCCTCGTGCTTCCATGCCTTGAGCTGCCCGGCAGCCGCCAGAT
The DNA here is from genome assembly GCA_964415955.1 of uncultured Verrucomicrobiota bacterium. Taxonomy (GTDB): domain Bacteria; phylum Verrucomicrobiota; class Verrucomicrobiia; order Limisphaerales; family CAYQCZ01; genus CAYQCZ01. Next base: position 7,961 of record CAYQCZ010000155.1, read on the forward strand.
TGCTCAAAGGCTCCCTCTCCAGAACGCACTTGTCTCCGGACAAGTAATCCCCGATGGATTTGTTGAGGACGAAAAAGCCGCCGCTGATGAAGCCTGCTTCCTTTTCGGGCTTTTCGTGGAAGGACTGGATGGTTTCGCCGTCCATGCCCAGTTCGCCGAATCGTCCGCCCTGACGGACTGCCGTGATGGTGCCGATGGCTCCGTGGCGCTTGTGAAAGGCGATGGAGGCATTGATGTCGCTGTTGATGAGCCCGTCCCCGTAGGTCAGAAGAAATGTGTCGTCGGGAATATGGACGAGCGCTCTTTGGAGACGTCCGCCGGTCATTGTGTCCTGGCCGGTGTCGAGCAGGGTTACCGTCCAGTCCTCCTCGTCGTGTGTGGTGTGGTAACGGATTTTTGGATTTCTTCCCAGGGTGAGCGTCACATCGCTGGTGTTCCAGTGGTAGTTGCGGAAGTAGTCCTTGATGGATTCGCCCTTGTAGCCGAGGCAGAGGATGAATTCCTTGTGCCCGAAATGGGCGTAATACTTCATGATGTGCCAGAGGATGGGTCTTCCCCCCACCGGCACCATGGCCTTGGGGCGGAATTCCGTTTCCTCACGAAGACGGGTGCCCAATCCACCGCATAAAATCACTACTTTCATGTTACCATGTGCCTGATGCTTTCATCAGCATTTGCGCGCGGACGCTAAGACTCCAGCAGTGTGCTGGCAATCATCAAAGTCGCATCTTCAAGGTTGCTTGCCACTTTTCCCTCCTGCCGCCGACATGCCGGATGCCAGCAACACCACGCCCCCAACTGCGGTTCCCGCGATGGACCACGGAATGCCCGCGAGAACGCCGCAGACCAGGGCCTTGAAAAGACTGGTTGCCTTGCTGTCACCCGCCCGCTCCTTCTGCACCTTGTAAACGCCGCTGGAGGTCACAACAAATGCGATTGTCACCACCACCGGG
>CAYQCZ010000156.1:0-8877 GCA_964415955.1 uncultured Verrucomicrobiota bacterium
GGCAGGCTGACCTTCACCCCCGGAAGGTTGATGTGCCTGCGGCTGCCGAGCTTGCCCGGCGTCAGCACCTCGCACTCCACCTTGTTCTCATGCTTGGCCAGCACCTTCATGTGGATTTCCCCGTTGTCCACCAGCACCACATCACCCACCTTGATGTCGTTGATGAAATTCTCGTAGTTGACATCCACGGAATGAACCTCCTCGCTCTGCTCGCCGCGCACGGTGAGGTGGAACCTCTGCCCCGGCTGAAGATCCAACGGCACGGGCAGATCCCCCGTCCGGATGGCCGGCCCCTGGGTGTCCATGAGAATGCCCACGAATGCACGCCGCTCCGAGGCTGCGGCGCGTATGTCCTTCACCACGCGGCGCACCCAGTCGTGTGGCGCATGCGACATGTTGAGGCGGAACACGTTCACGCCTGCGTCAATAAGCTTCCCCAGCATCTCCGGTGAATCGGTGGCTGGCCCGAGTGTGGCTACAATTTTGGTAAGTCTCATGGGATGGTGACAACGACCGCGCACAGATTAAATCTCCCATTGCACCGTCCAAGCACAAACACCCTCTTGAGATGAAACATTTATGAAGCTTCAACGGATTTCCATCGTCGGAAACAGCATGGTGTGGATGCCTCGACCGGCCGTGTGTCCCGGTAAAGGCTTGTCAGGAAAAGAGTCCGCCCTCAACATTGAATGAAGATGAAGTTGAAAGCTGCCATTGGAATGCTGGTGCTCGTGTGCGTGGTTCTTGGCGTCATGCTCTCGCGCCACAAGACGGAAGCCGAGGCCTATCGTCAAAATGCCACCAAGGAAATAAAGGAACTGGAAACCAAGGTGGTCCGGGTGGAGAACAATCTCGGCGAGCAGGAGGCGGTCAACACCAAGCTCACCAATGAAGTGATCGTGGCCCGTGACCAGATCAAGGGCCTTGAGGGCAACCTGGCCAAGACCATGGCCGAATTGCAGGCAACCCAGCAATCAGCCCAGCAGGCCAGCCAGGCGGCCCAGGCCAAAATCACCCAGCTGGAGACGGATTTGCAGGCATCGCGCAAGGAGATCGCCATGGTCCGGTCGGAAAAGGCTGATCTTGCCGCAAAATCGGAACAGGAAATCGCCGCCCGCGATGCACGCATCAATCAACTCACCACCAACAACGACGAACTCACCATCAAGATCAACGGCCTCAATGTTTCCATCCAGGGCTTGGAGAAGAACATCGCGGAGACGGAGCGCAAGCTGGCGGCCGCCGAGGGTGACAAGGATTTTCTGGTCAAGGAACTGAAAAGGCTTCAGGCCGAGAAGGCGGAGCTGGAGCAGCGCATGAAAGACCTCGCCTATCTGCGCGAGCAGGTGCGCCAGTTGAAGGAGGAATTGAGCATCAGCCGCCGTCTTGAATGGATCCGGCGCGGCATCTACGGAGCCGAAATCAAAAAAGGCGCCACCGTGCTGATGGACAGCCTTTCCAAGCCAAAGGCCGCGCCCGACAGCTACAATCTGGATGTGGAGATCACCCGTGACGGAGCGGTCAAAGTCGCCCCCGCCACCAACGCTCCACCCCCGGCGCCAAAGCCGCAATAATGAGCCCGCCAACAGGGTTGACCGACTCGTTTGGCCGCATCATCCGCGACCTGCGGATCAGCATCACCGACCGCTGCAATTTTCGGTGCCTCTACTGCCTGCCTGAGACCGAGGAGGCGGCCAACTTCTACCGTTCCAAATTCGACGCCGTGCGCAACACCTCCCCCGCCGGTCCGATTGTCCTGAAATGGAAGCCACGCAACGAGATACTGGCCTTCGAGGAAATCACCCGCATTGCGCGCATTGCCATCACGCTCGGCGTGGAGAAGGTGAGGCTGACAGGTGGTGAACCGCTGCTGCGACGGGGTGTGGAGCATCTCGTCCACGAGGTGGCATCCCTGCCCGGTTTGAAGGATCTGGCACTGACCACCAATGGCTTCGAGTTCGCGCATCGCGCCGAGGCGCTCAAGGCCGCCGGCCTTCGCCGGATCAGTTTCAGCCTGGATTCCCTGGACCGTGAAAACTTCAAGCGCATGACCGGACGCGATGGACTGCCGCAAGTCCTGGCCGGCATCGACCAGGCGAAGCAGTTGAAACTCCTGCCGGTGAAAGTCAATGCCGTCGTCATCCGCGGACTCAACGACCATGAGATCCCCGCGCTCGCCCGCTTTGCCAGGCAGCAGGCCATCAGCATGCGCTTCATCGAGTTCATGCCGCTGGACTCACGTCACGCGTGGCAGAAGGAGCATGTCGTTCCGGGCGCGGAAATCCTTGAGCGACTCCGGCAGACATTTGACCTGACTGAAACGCCGCCCTCCAACCCGTCTGAAACCGCGCGCCGATGGGCCTTTTCAGATGGCTCTGGCGAGATCGGCATCATTGCGCCCGTGACCGAACCGTTTTGCGGCCATTGCAACCGCATCCGCCTGACGGCGGACGGAAAAATCCGCACCTGCCTGTTCAGCATTCAGGAGCACGACATCAAACGTCTGCTCCGTGGCGGCGCGGACGATCATGAAATCGCCGGGTGGCTGCGCCAGATCGTGCTGGGCAAGGAGGCACGACACCACATCGGTGAGGAAAACTTCATCCAGCCCGAGCGAAGCATGAGCTGCATCGGCGGGTAGCCATGTCCAGGCCAGGCCGCGGACGGAACGCCCGGCAATGGCCCTGCCCGCCCATCAAGGCATGGCTTCAAGCGCGTTGGCAAAGCGCTCAAACAAATCCTGGAGATCGTCACTGCGCGCCAACTGCCCCCTCCAGGCCTGGGGGATGACAGGGATTCCATACAACACTCCGGCAAGCCCTCCGGCCACACAACCGGTCGTGTCGGAGTCCTCACCCAGATTCACCGCGCGCAACACGCATTCCTTGAAGGTCCTGGTGTTGAGAAGACACCACAGGCTGGCCTCCAGGGTGTGGATGCAATATCCGCCGGATCGGATCTCGTCCTCCGGCGCGTGCTGCAAATCACCGGTCAGGATGCGGCGAAAGTGCCCGATCTGATCCATCCACGCCCCCTCGGAATAAAGGCGGCGAAACTCCATCCCCGTCTTGCGATATGCCTCGAAGGCCGGCAGTCCTGCGCACAGCGACCTGACGAACAACGCCTGATACCCGCATGCCATCAAAGATCGCGGGTGCCCATGTGTGATGCTGGAAGCCGAGTGCACCATGGCAAGCATGTCCTCCATCGGCGCCTCCACGCCCATCAGAATGACGGGCAGCATCCGCATCAGCGCCCCGTTCCCGTTGCTGGTCTCGCTCAGACCGCCGGCCTCCTGCGGCGGCGTGCCCTGCGAGATGCGATCCAAGGCATCCGCCGTGGCGATGCCAATGTCGAACAGTTCGCCGTGCGCCGTCCACAACCCGTCCCGATACCATGCGACGAAGCGGGACGCCATGTCGTTGACATTGAATCCGGACAACAGGCTCTCGGTGCTGCACAGCAGCAACGATGAATCGTCAGACCAGGTTCCGGGAGGTTGATGATGTGTGCCATGGCCGCGCATGTCCGTGACGGGGTCGGCACGGACTTGTGCGCGCGTGCGGAACTCCACCGGCACTCCCAGGGCATCCCCCACCACCGAGCCCCAAAGCCCGCCAAGGATTCTTTCACGTAGGAACGGCATGTTTGGCGACACTTTGGGCAGTCACCGTGGGCAATGCCAGACTCAATCCGCAAGAAACCCGTGCTTGCCGTTTGCACTCAAATTGAACGCCCACGCGATTCGTTTGCGGAGTGAGCAATCCACCGCAGGGGTGAGCGCCGATGAATGCAGTTTGAAAGGGCGCGGGCATTTGTTAGCTTGCGGCCATGTCTGGAAAAACACTGGCCGGCATCAAAAAGCGCGCGGGGGAAGTCATCGGCTGGTTCGACGAACACAATGCTGCATTGAAGGGGGTTCGCCGGATTTCCAACGGCCAGATGTTCGTGCTTTTCTGCCTCATGGTGGGGAAGAGCTTCGTCCGCAACCGTTGTCCGGTGCGCGCCTCGGCGCTGGCTTACACCACGCTGCTGGCCATGGTGCCGTTGCTGGCGGTGGGACTGGGCGTGTCCATCAACATGATCCAATACCAGGGCACGCAACCTGTGCGGGATGTGGTGGAGCATGTGATCAACAACGTCGCACCGCAACTGGGCCTGATCACCACGGGCGATTCCGGCGTTCAATCGCGTGAGGAGGTGATCAACAAGATCACGGACTTCATCGCGCAGATTCACAGCGGCGCACTGGGGGTCAGCGGCACCATCGGCCTCATCGCCACGGCCATCCTGCTGCTTGGCAACATCGAGACCACCATCAACGACATCTGGGGGGTGAGCCGCGGCAGGAACTGGTTCGCGCGCGTGATTCAATACTGGGCCGCCATCACCCTTGGACCGCTGCTCTCCGTCCTGGCGATCGGCCTCACGCTGGGCGGCCAGTTCAGAGCGCTTCAGGAAAAGGTCGGCCACGTGCCCATGCTGGGGGATCTGGTGTTCAATCTGACGCCACTGCTCGTGCTCGCCCTTGTGTTCACCATGTTCTACAAGCTGATGCCCAACACCAAGGTCGAGATGAAGGCCGCCATGGTGGGCGGACTGGTCGGGGGGTTCCTCTGGCATCTGAACACGAAGTTCAACGTGGCCTTCGCCGCCAAGGTGGTCACGGCAAGCAAGATCTACGGATCACTCAGCGCGGTGCCGGTGATGCTCATCGGCCTCTACTTCTCATGGCTGATCATGCTGTTCGGAGCGCAGGTTTCCTATGCCTATCAAAACCGCCGCACCTACCTTCAGGAAAAGCAGGCTGAGCTGGTCAACCAGTCCGGGCGCGAGTTCGTCGCCATGCGCATCATGGTCCGCATTGCCGCGGCGTTTTCATCCAGACAACCTCCACCCACGGCCAATCAGATCGCGGACGATCTGGATGTGCCCACACGGCTGGTGATGCAGGTGCTGCATCAACTGGCTGGCGCGGGACTTGTGGTCGGGACGGCCAGCGAAAAGGAACCCGGGCATGTTCCGGCAAGACCCATCGGGCAAATCACAGCGCGCGACATCCTCGCCGCCATGCGCTCAGGCACCGGACAGCGCATGGACACCGCTGCCAGCGCCGGAAGAGACGCGTTGATGCGGAAGTTCGACTCCATCTCCGCCGCCGAGGCTGCGGCCGCGGAATCCATCACGCTTGATGCGCTTGCCGCGCATCAATCCGCTGCGGAAACCGCATCCTCCTGATCATTGCCATCCGTTGATTCGCATGGAAGCAGAGCGACCGGTGCCGGCGTCCGGTAAACATGCGTCCATGGATCAATCCGGCAAACACCCTTGAACTGGCAGTAGTCACAGGCACAGGAGTTGGTGGTTCGATATGGATCCACTTCCGCCCGGCCCTCGTAAATGCGGCCGCCCAAGGTTCGAAGCGTCAGCTCGATGCTGCTTAAAACAGAGACAAAACGTTCCTGTGGCTGCAGCCTGGCGGTTGCCCGCCTGTATGGCACCCCCTGCTTGGTCAGTCGAAAGGGCAGGTATCGCGACGTCTGCCCGGGTTTTGCGTTCGCATCCAGCCAGCCCAACGCCGCCATGTTCATGCGTGCATCCGAGACAATTTTTTGCTGTGTTCCATCAGCCTCCTCGTTCAAACCCGCGAGACGATGCGCTTCTCTCGATGATCGCCGGGAGAGGTCCAGGTATATCAATCCGGCCGGCTTGATCGCCGCCGCATTCAAGCTGTCCGGCAATCCCTGCGCATGCGAGAGCGCCGCGAGGTATGCAGGAAGCTGGATTTGCACCCCGGCTGATTGCAGCACCGCGTCGATCTTCTTTCCCCTCGATTTGTAATCCACCACCACCAGCCAGGTGTCACCCGTCGATGCCTCGCGAAAGACATCCACGCGGTCGATCTTGCCTTGAAACACCATGCACCTGCCCTCCTCCAACTCCAGCCGCCAGCTTTCCAGCGAGGCGTCCTCTCCACCGAACTGGAGCTCGGCCGCCGCCGGGTCAAAGAGGTAGCCGTCCTGCATCCAGCGGATGTTCGCTGCAACGAATTCCTGCAAGGCCGGCAGCATGACATCCGCAGCAAAGCGGGAGCGTGCTGAGGCATCAAGCAATCCCTGCCCATGCTCGCGCCGTAGTGAATCAAAAATGCCTGCGATCCGCTCCCGGGCCTCCGCCACCGTGAGATCCCTCCAACGCCTGCCCTCAGCAAGGACGGATTCATGGAAGCGGCTCAGCACAACATGCTGGAAATCCCCCCGCTGCCGGGCATCCAGCTCAAACAGCTTTCGCTCCCTGGCCCGCATTCCGGCATTTACAAAAAAACGGAAAGGGCACATGGCAAACTGCTCCATGCCGCTGACGGAGGTGCTTAATGAAGGCGAGTAAAGGGCCAACGCCATCTCTGGAGACAGCCGCTCATCCCCCTCGATCTCCGAGAGCATGCCAAGCCGCTCGGACAGCCTGCGGGCCGGGACGCACATGTCTGAAAGCCTGGCAAAGAATGCCGGAGGCGGGCCGCCTTCCCTCCCGGGCGGACGTGGGACAGCCACAGAAGGCGTGTTTTGAAACAGCATCTGTGAAGCCGCGCCGGCAGCCAGTTCGCAGACATGCCCGCCAACACACCAGTTTTCATGCCTGTTGCCATCCTCAATCTGAAGCACCGGAAAGAGCCTCTGCAAATGCGGGATGAAAATGGAGGGATTGACCTGACGTCCTTGCTCATCCCTCCGGGAAAATGTCACCACCAACCTTTCCCGCGCGCGTGTGCAGGCGATGTAACCATAATAACGCTCGCGGCTGGCTTGCAGGCGCGCCGTGGCGCCCAGGGACACGCCTGCATCCTCGATCAACAGCCGGTCGCGCTCGGTCAGCAATGTGCGCGCGGAGGTCCTTGCAGGAAAAATGCCTTCATTCATGCCGGACAACACCACCATGCTGAGGTCGGGATTGCGCGAACGGTCAATCGCACCGATCAGGACCTGGTCCAAGGATGGAGGCACAGCCCCCACCGTCAGGCTCGAAAGCCCGGCATCAAGCACTTGCATCCACTCCCGAAGAGGCAGTGGGTCGTCCCGGAAGCCACGTTCGACATTGTCCATGAGCCCCAGCATCTGCTGCCAGACGGTGGCATGGATGGCCGATGGGGATTCCGGACCGGGATGGGACATGTCACCGGCACACTCCGCCCACTGAAGGAGCCGGGATTCAATGTCGAATTCATCCCAAAGCTTTCTGAATGCTGCCGCGACCACGCGGCCATCCCTGCGACCACCTGCAATGGATGATTCAAAATGCAGCAATGCAGGCGCCCACTTCGACCGGATCGCCTCGGCACGCACCGCCAGCCAGCCAGGTTCAGGAATCGCGATGCGGCTCCTCCAGAACTCCCCGCTCCATCCACGCGCGAGGATTTCGTTTTCAAGCCAGTCAACGTCGTCAACGCCCACGCCCGTCAGTCCTGTCTTCAGCAGGGCGATCACATCCTCGGCCTCCCAGCCGGATGAGACGATGCGCAACGCGCTGCGCGTCAGTTCCGCCAGCGGGTGGTGGGCGGCGGACTCGCGCCGGTCCATGAAGAAGGGAATTTCATACCGCTCGAAAGCCCGGCGGAAGCCCGCCTCAAAGCCCTCCAGTGTTCGCAGAAGCACGGCGCAATCGCGATATCGTCCCCCGCCCTCCCGGACAAAGCTGCGAATGGTCCCTGCGGCAAAGGCGGCTTCCGCATCGACATCCCGGCACGAAACGACGGTGAGTTCGGGCGCAGCATCCCCACCGGTGAAAGGCACGGGCTCCGCCCAATGACGCTCCACATGCTCAAGCACCGATCCTTCGTTGTAACGGCTGTTCCCGGTTCTTCTCTCCAGCACTTGCAGGGTGGTCTCGACATGGGAGGCCGCCTCGAACATGGCCAGGCAGCGGCGGAACGTGCCGCCGATGGCATGCCACGTGGACAGCCTGGAGGCGGACTGCATTTCAGCATCTTCAAGGCAGAAGCAAAACGTGCCTGCCGGGCTGTGATGGGAGAGTCCCAACAGCAGGCTCATTTCCTGCGGGGTCATCTCCGCAAACCCGTCCATCCACACCCCGTCCAGTTGAAATCCGGGGACGCCGGAGGCCTGTGCTTCCCTCAATGCACCGGCCGCAAGGTCAAGGATGCAATCCGCGTCGGCCACCCCATGTTTGTGTGTCCATTGCTCCAGTGCCTCCAGAAGATCCGCGAGGTCCTCCAGCTTGTCGCGCAGTGTCGCATGGGCTGCGTCAAGATTCCCGGCTGTTGCGCGAAGACGGGCGGCACCGGCATGATGGCGCTGCAACTCGCGGAACAGGCTGCTGAGTTCACCGGCAAAGCCCGGCATCCGCGCACTGGCACGGAACAAGCGGAGGGACTCGCGCCGCCTCTCCAGCAGCGCCCGCAACACCATCACCCGGCCTTCCTCGTCAAGCAATGGCGGCACGGACACACCCAGCCGTTTCAGAACAAAATGCGCGAGCCTGTCGAAGGACAGGATGTGAAGCCTGCTGAAGGCCGCCGGCCTGTCGTCCGACAACAACTCCCTTTCAAGCTGGAAGGTGGCCTGTTTGGGCGCGATCAGGATCAAAGGCGGTCCCGCCGGGCTCCTTCGAAGTTGGGCCCGAATCTCCGCCAGACACTGGTGTGTCTTTCCACTCCCCGCGGGGCCGATGATGAAACGCGCCTTCATGGCCAAGTTCTACAGCTCCGTTCAAAGTCTGGGAAGAATCATGGACAAAAAATGACCATAAAAAGCCGCTGCGGATCTTGAAGCCGGGAAGGCTTCATGCCGTCATGATTCCGACGGCCACCCGGCATTCCATTCCATCCCATGAGCAAGCCCCCTCATCACCACATTGAAATCA
>CAYQCZ010000157.1:0-7505 GCA_964415955.1 uncultured Verrucomicrobiota bacterium
CAGAAGCGGTCTGCCTGGATGTCTCCGGTCGCAGCGCAGCCCGTTGAAGGCTCTGATCTCTTCTTTCCAGGACCACCATGCGAACCGTGGTGGTCTTTTTCTTTTCATGGCCGTCGCTTTACTTGTCCGGCAATGGCCCCTAATCTCATCCGCGTTTCAACACTTCGCATTATGGCCAAGCAGATCGTCGAAATGGAGATAGAGGCAGTCACCATGGAACTGCCCGACACGAAAACGCTGCGGTTGAAGTGGCCCGAAGGCTACGATCCGGAGTTCAAGACCGGGCAGTTCATCACGGTCTATTGGCCGGACACACCGGCCTACAAACGGGCGTATTCGCTCTCGTCCTGCGCACTGGATCGCGGCTTTTACGAGGTGACCGTCAAGCGCGACGGCAAGATGGGCACGCGCATCGTGGACTGGGCCAAGGCCGGGGACAAACTGTTCGTCATCCCGCCGGTGGGCAAGTTCCTCCCTGTTTATGAGCCGGACAAGCATCTGATTTGCATTGCGGGCGGCAGTGGTGTGACGCCTTTCCGTGGTTTTGCGCGTGAAGCCACCCGCCGTTCACTGGCGACGCGCATCACGGTGCTTTACAGCGTGCGCACCACCAACGACATCATTTTCCACGAGGAATTCAGAAACCTTGCTGCTGAGAATGAACACTTCGAGTTTCTGGTGACCTGCACCCGCCTGCACCCGCAAGATCCTTGGACGGGCAGGCGGGGACGCATCGATGCCGCATGGATCAAAGAACACATCGTCGATTTGCCCAACACGGTGTTCTACGCCTGCGGTCCCACGGCATTGGTGGATGCCACCGAGCACCTTGTGGTTGCCGAAATGGGCGTGCCCAAGGCGCAGATGAAGACCGAGAAGTGGGGGTAGCCGGGAGATGCAAATTTGCCCGCCAATATTGAATAGAAGACCAGTCCGGGCTTGAAGGACAGATACAGGAACCATACCTTGTCAGTCATGCAGACTATCTACACCGTTAATACATGGGAGCTTGATGATCGGTTCATCGACAGCATCAAAGCGGCATTTCCCAACCGTCAGGTGAAGATCGAAGTCTGCGATGAAATGGACGAAACCGAGTATCTGCTCTCCGATCCTGCAAGGAGGGAGCGATTGTTACGGGTCATGGACGACATCAAGCACGGTCGCAACCTTGTCACGCCGGATCAGACTCTGTTTCAGTGAGAACGGTGGTTTTTCACAAGGAGTCATTTGACCAGTTCACAGGCTGGGCCACCCAAAAGCCGAAGTTGTTCGAACGAATTGTCAGGCTCATCAACGAAATCAGGCGTGATCCGTTCACAGGTATTGCCAAGCCGGAGCCGCTCAAGGGCGATTTGAAGGGGTGCTGGTCTCGGCGAATTGATGGGGAGCACAGGCTGGTTTATCACGTTACGGATGCCTCCATCATCATCGTTTCCTGTCGGGATCACTATTGAACATCTATGGCAGAGCAAGCTGCAAATTTAGACCGCGAAGCGGGCAGTGAAATGAGTTGCTCGCCATTGAACGAAGCAAGAACTCCAGATCAAGTGATAATTGGAAAACTGCCAGTTTGGAGAAGACTCACTCTTGCCCAAGTGCCTGAAGCTTTGCGCAGGTCTTACGATGGAAATCTGATAGTTCAACTACTCTCTCTCATTGTTGCTGCAGGGACCTCTTTTCGTGCCTTTGGGATCGTAGGTTTGGCGGTTCTCTTTTGGTGGGGCGGGCACATTCTTCTTTTGCTTTTTTGGTCAACCACACCTGCGAGTTGGAAACTGTCGTTTTGCCGGTTTGGATTTGTTGTCACGCTCCTTGTGAGCTGGCTTGCCAGCAATTGCTATTACGGGTTGTTCAAATGAACCTTCAACGCACTCCTCTTTTCGCTGCCCATCAACGCTCAGGCGCGCGGCTCATCGACTTCGGTGGATGGGAAATGCCTGTCCAGTATTCCAGCATCGTGGATGAACATCTTTGCGTCCGTCGCGCGGCGGGCATCTTCGACATCTCCCACATGGGTGAAGTGCTGGTATGTGGTCCCGGCGCGGAAGCGTTTCTGAACCAGACTCTGACCAATGACATCTGCAAACTCGCCGTGGGCCAGGGCCAATACACGCTCATGTGCAACGAGCGCGGCGGCGTGATTGATGATCTCTACGCCTATCGCACGGGAGAACGCGAATACCTGCTCATCATCAATGCTTCGCGCATTGAAGTGGACGTTGCATGGCTCAATGAACGATGGGCGCTGCTGGAACATGCCGATGGCGACGGCCTCACGGACTTGTCTTCGCATTCCGCCGCTGTGGCCATTCAAGGGCCATTGACGCCCGGCTTGCTGGACCAAATGTTTCCAGCACCATCCGAGGGCGGAACTCCTGTTGCCAAGCCAAGTGAGTTGAAGAAAAACCAGCTCGGCCGGTTCAAGTTCGATGGCGAGTGCGTGTGGGTGGCGCGCACCGGCTACTCCGGCGAGGACGGCTTTGAACTGGTCACCAAAGCGGGAAAAATCGAGGCCATCTGGGACAAGGCCCTGGCATTGGGGCATCCCTTCTGCCTGCAACCCTGCGGACTCGGCGCGCGCGATACGCTGCGCACCGAGATGTGTTATCCGCTCTATGGACATGAATTGGACGAAAGCACCACACCCATCGAAGCGGGTCTCGGTTTCTTCGTGGCGCTAGACAAAGGCGATTTCGTGGGGCGGGAAGTGCTGGCAGCTCAGAAGGCGAATGGTGTTTCCAAGAAACTCGTTGCCTTTCACATGACGGAGAAATCCGCCCCGCCACGTCCGCATTACCCGATCATTGTGGGCAGCGCGAAGGTTGGCGAGGTGGTCAGCGGCACACAAAGTCCGTCACTGAACTGCGGCATCGGGATGGGGTATGTGCCGCCGGAATTTGCGAAGGCAGGCACGGAAATCGGAATAGAAATTCGTGGCAAAGCCGCGCCTGCCGTGGTAGTGGCAAAGCCGATTTACAAGAAAGCAAACTGACTTCACCAAAACAGCATGAGTGCCAACGTCCCAGTCAATTTGAAATACGCCAGTTCCCATGAATGGATTCGTGTCGAGGGCGATGTGGGCACGGTGGGCATCACCGATCATGCCCAAGCGGAACTGACCGATCTTGTGTTTGTGGAACCGCCGCAGGTCGGGCGCGTGCTCAAGGCCGGTGAACCCTGCGCCGTGGTGGAGTCCGTCAAGACCGCCAGCGACGTGTATGCTCCGGTCAGCGGCGAGGTCATCGAAGCCAACACCGCCGCGGCAAATGACCCCGGGACGGTGAACCGCGACGCCTTCGGCACCGGCTGGTTTTTCAAGATCAAGCTCAGCGACCCCTCCGAGCTGGGCAAACTTCTCGGTGCCGACCAATACCGCGCGCAGATCGGCGGCTGAGGTCTTTTCACTTCTAAATTCGTCCGGATTTACCTTCGGCGTTGACTCACCTTTGGTTGCGTTTGAAGAATGGGCGCAACCCAAACGCATTCAAAGCCCATGAGCGATCACAGCCCCATCCCGGTTTATCCACCGTCCGAGTCTGCTTCGAAGGCCGCATACGTCAGCAGCCTTGAGCAATACCGCCAGATGTATGCGGCTTCCATCAAGGATCCCGATGCTTTCTGGGCGGAGCAGGCCGCGCGCATCTCGTGGTTTGGCAAATGGAACAAGGTCAGCGACTGGGATTACCACAAGGTGGACATCCAGTGGTTTCTCGGAGGAAAGCTGAATGCCTGCCACAACTGCGTGGACCGCCATGTGGAGGCGGGACGTGGTGACAATGTCGCCATACTCTGGGAAGGCAATGATCCCAGCGAAAACCGGTCGCTGACTTACAAGGAGCTGCAGCAGGAAGTGCAGAGGGCTGCGAACGCGCTCAAGGCGATGGGCATTCAAAAAGGCGATCGCGTGTGTGTTTACATGCAGATGATTCCCGAACTGGCGGTGGCTGTGCTGGCCTGCGCGCGCATCGGGGCAGTCCATTCCGTGGTCTTCGGCGCATTCACATCGGACAGTCTCGTGTCACGCATCAACGATTCCGGCTGCAAGGCGATCATCACCCAGGACACCGGTGTGCGGGGGACCAAGCAGGACATTCCCATGAAGGCGAATGCCGACAAGGCCATCGACCGCACGCCCACGGTGCAGAAGGTGCTTGTCGTGAAGCGCACGGGGGCGCAGGTGTCCATGAAGGAGGGCCGTGATGTCTGGTGGCACGAAGCTCTGGCGGCGTCGAATCCGGTTTGCCCGGCGGAGCCGATGGATGCCGAAGATCCGTTGTTCATTCTTTACACCAGCGGTTCGACCGGCAAACCCAAGGGCGTGCTGCACACCACCGGCGGCTATCTCGTGTATGCCGCCACCACGCACCATTTCATCTTTGATTATCATCCCGGCGACATCTACTGGTGCACGGCGGACATCGGCTGGATTACCGGTCACAGTTACATCATCTATGGACCGCTGGCCAACGGTGCGACCACGATGATGTTTGAAGGCGTTCCGAATTATCCGGATTACGGCCGTTTCTGGCAGGTCGTGGCCAAGCACAAGGTGAACATCTTCTACACGGCACCAACAGCGTTGCGCGCACTGATGAAGGAAGGCGACAAATGGCCGCAACAGCACGATCTTTCGTCGCTGCGCTTGCTGGGCACCGTGGGCGAACCCATCAAGGAACCGGAGTGGAACTGGTATTACAAGGTGGTCGGCAAATCGCAGTGCCCGATTGTGGACACATGGTGGCAGACGGAGACCGGCGGCATTCTCATTTCACCGCTGCCCGGTGCCACACCATTGAAGCCCGGTTCGGCCACGCTGCCGTTTTTCGGTGTTCAACCCTTGCTGGTGGATGACTCCGGCACGCCGCTGGAGGGCAATGACGTTCGCGGCAATCTGTGCATGGCCGCCTCCTGGCCGGGACAGATGCGCACGGTCTTCGGCGATCATCAGCGTTTCATCGACACCTACTTCGCGCGTTTTCCAGGGCGTTATTTCACGGGCGATGGCTGCTGGCGCGATGCGGACGGCTACTACTGGATCACGGGGCGCGTGGACGACATCATCATCGTGTCCGGACACAACATTGGCACGGCGGAGGTGGAAGGTGCCATTGGCCAGCATCCATCCGTGGCCGAGGCGGCGGTGGTGGGTTATCCGCACGACGTGAAGGGCTTTGCCATTTACGCCTACGTGACACTCAAGACCGGCCAGACGCCGAGTGACGCGATGAAAAAGGAGATCGTGCTAAAAGTGCGCGAGATCATCGGCCCGCATGCCGCGCCGGAGAAAATTCAGTTCACCGAAGGCGTGCCGAAGACGCGTTCGGGCAAGATCATGCGCCGCATCCTGCGCAAGATTGCCGAAGGCGACATTGAAAACCTCGGTGACACGAGCACGCTGGCCGACCCCGGGGTGGTGGAATCACTGGTGAAGGGCAGGGTGTAATATCAGCCCTTTGCGTTGATCTCAGCAAAGCCGGACGGCCTTTGGCTCGAAAACCTGCCGGGCGACAGTTCTTTTGTCCGTGGCCTGCGTTGGCCACCCCTTGCAGCCCGCTCCGGGGATGCGCAGATCTCGCCGCATTGGCCACAGCCAAAATCTCCAACCGCAGCGCCCTTTGCCGTTTTCAGACAGGCTCAAAAAAGCGGAGATTCACCCATTGCGGATTGGCATCGGCGTCCATTGCCCCCAACGGGAAGCCCACCACCGTGGCCACTTTCACTTCAGAATCATCCAGCAAGTCGGCGGCTTGAAGGACGCGTGAACCGTTGACACACACCGAAGCGAAGTTGTGTTCACGTGCTTCGGCGCACAACCGCTCGACGTTCTTCGCCGACGCCTCCGGCTTGAGCAACGTGTGGTCGATGTAATGGGCGAGTTGGGAGGGTGTGAGTGTTTCTTCAGACATGATTCAGTGACTCATCAATTACGGATGAACTTCTGGTGGCAATCTGGAACTCACGAATGCGACGAAATCGCCAGCCAGTTTCAGCGCCGCCTCGAATTCTTCCCGGCTTGGCTCCAGCACGGCGGATTCGTCGGGGTAGCGGTAGGCGGTCGCGTAAGGAGTGAGCATGGCTGCGGCAGGTTTCCATGTGGCAAAGCCAGTTTCATAGCCGCAGGCCAGCACAACCAGCGGCTCCATATCGTGGGTTCGCACTGGACGGTGGTCGTTGAATGCCAGAAATCCTTTGACTGCTTTTTCAGCAGCCTGCTGGCAGTGGTAGATGGCGGTGTCCAGATGGCCCTCTGGGTGCGATCCCAACTGACGTGCGGCGTCGAGGTCGTTGCGAGCTTTGATGAGCCACGCGCGCACCATCTCGCGCCTGGCGTCATCCATAAATCTTTCGGCCCTGTTCAAGTATGAGACTGGTGAGCGAGCCCCGAACATTGCGAAACCGTTCCACTTCCGCCCGCGTTTTTACGATCACATCCTTGGCAATGCCCATTCCCGAAAGGCAACGGTGGGCGCGTTGCGCCCGTTGCACCGGGGTTTCGTTGCTGTGTGGAACGATCAGCAACAAGTCCAAATCGCTGCCTTCATCGGGCTGTCCCCATGCGTGCGAGCCAAACAACCAGACCTCCTCCGGATTAAACTCGACCACCAGGTGATTGGTCACTTCATCGAGCAAATCCTCAGTGATTGTGTTCATGGGCGCGAGTCGGTGGCGTTCAAACTGGGTCAGTCTGAGTAATCCCGAAACATTTCCTCGATCAATTCCTGACCGCCGATACTACCGTTGCTCGTGAATATTTCCACTTCCACGCTGCCATCGGTAAAGACCTCTATTTCATAACGTCTGTCAGGGACAACCATTTCAACCATTACTGTGTCCTCGCGAACACGATTGAGGGTGTAATGGATCTTTACCGCATCAAGCCGTTCCAGCAGAGCATACAAATTATGGTGTTTCTCACTCACAAATTCTTCCTGAATTGCAGGCAAAACCAAACGAACTCACTTCGGCAGCAACTCGCTCACCAGCGACTTCTCTTCCTTCAATTCGTCTTCAGTGGCCTTGATCTTGGCCTTGCTGAATTCGCCGTGGGACAGGCCCTGGACGATCTCCCATTTCTTGCCGTCGGTGCGGATGGGATAGCTGAACATGAGACCGGGCTCGATGCCGTAGCTGCCATCGGTGCAGACAGCCACGCTGAACCAGTCGCCCGCCGGGGTGGGTGTGGTGTGCTTGCGGACGGTATCGACAACGGCGTTCGCCGCGCTCGCTGCGCTGCTCAGGCCGCGCGCTTCGATGATCGCCGCACCGCGCTTTTGAACGGTGGTGATGAAATCCTTCTCCAGCCATTCGCGGTGGCCGATGACATCCGTCAGCACGCGTCCGTTGACCTTCGCGTTGAAGAAGTCGGGATACATGGTGGAGCTGTGGTTGCCCCAGATGGCGAGATTGGTCACGTCGGTGATGTCCACGCCGGCCTTCTGGGCGATCTGCGACTTGGCGCGGTTCTCGTCGAGCTTGGTCATGGCGAACCAACGGTCGGCCGG
>CAYQCZ010000157.1:7515-8875 GCA_964415955.1 uncultured Verrucomicrobiota bacterium
CACGCCGGGGGCGTTGTTCATCGCGATGAGGGAGTTCGTGTTGCAGGGATTGCCCACCACGAGGGTGCGGACATCGCCTGCGGCGTTCTTGGCGATGGCATTGCCCTGGCTGGTGAAAATCTTGCCGTTGATGCCCAGCAAATCCTTGCGTTCCATCCCGGCCTTGCGCGGCACGGCACCCACGAGCAGCGCCCAGTTCACGTCCTTGAAGCCCTCGTTCAGATCGCTGGTGGGAACAATGCCTTTGAGCAGCGGAAACGCGCAGTCGTCGAGCTCCATGCACACGCCGTTGAGGGCCTTCATGGCCTTTTCATCGGGGATTTCGATCAGGTGCAGAATGACCGGTTGATCAGGGCCGAACATGGCTCCGGAGGCGATGCGGAAAAGAAGGGAGTATCCGATCTGGCCGGCGGCACCGGTAATCGCGACACGAATGGGGGGCTTGCTCATGGTGATTTGGATTGAATGTCAGTCGTTCAATGGGCGCGCAGTATAGGAGGGGTGTTTTCGACGTGGCAAGCGTGGAGACGCCGCCGAAGTTTGAGCTTGGAAGTCTGCTTGGCCGGACGGAACTATCACGCCCTTTATGAGTGACATCGACGAGGCATTGCGAGAGGCCTTGCTGGCCAAAGCCGGTTCCGGCGACATCGAAGCCCAGTATGAACTGGGCTGGCGTCACGCTCTGGGCAGCGCGCTGCCGTTGGACGACGAGGAGGCCGTGCGCTGGCTGATCACCGCCGCGGACAACGGCCATAAACTGGCACAAAACAACCTCGGGGCGCGTTATGTCTCGGGCGAGGGCGTGCCGCGTGACCTGGTGCAGGCATGGCGCTGCTTTTACCTCGCCGAACAGCAGGGGGACCGCAAGGCGGGCAAGAACCGCTGGGCCATCCAGCAGGAGATGTCGGCCGGGCAGATCGCCAGGGCGCGCGAGGCGGCGGGGCTGCCTCCAGCCTGATGCCGCAGATTTCATTTTGAACAAAAATTCTCCAAAGTTGCCTTACCCCTCGTGCCCGCCTAGTCTGGCACCTTCGGTTTGGCGAATTGAACAATGACGTTGCTGCTGACAATCAAAGTGATCGTGGTGGTCCTGATATTCTTCGGGGCCTCGATCTTCCTCCACGAATATGGCCACTACTGGGTGGCCCGGCGGCGCGGATTGAAGGTGCTGGAGTTCGCCATCGGCTTTGGCCCCAAGATTTGTTCCTGGAAGGTGGACGGCGTGGACTGGTCGCTCCGTTGGATTCCGGCCGGTGGGTTTGTCAAACTGCCGCAGATGCTGACGTCCGAGGCGCTTGAAGGGGACAACGCCGAGCACGAGCATCTGCCGCCTGCCAGCCCCCTCTCCAAGATACTGGTC
>CAYQCZ010000158.1:0-8824 GCA_964415955.1 uncultured Verrucomicrobiota bacterium
TTCCGCCTGGACGGCATCGCGGACACGAAGGACGCCGGTGCCGATCTGAAGAAGCTTCTGGCGGACCACACCATCGCGTCCAAGAACTGGGTGTTCCGCCAGTATGACCACATGGTGCGTGACGGTTCGGTGGTTTGTCCCGGCAGCGACGCCGCGGTGATCCGCATCAAGGGCGACAGTCTGCCAGTGACTAAGGCTGAATATGCGGCCAGGCAGGCCGGCCAGCCGCTTCCGCCTGCGGAGATTCCCGACAAGTTCATCGCCTTCACCTGCGACTGCAATGGGGCCTATGTCTATCTCGATCCCTACGAAGGCGGCAAGGCGGCGATCACCGAGGCGTGCCGCAACCTGGCTTGTTCCGGCGCGGTGCCCCTGGGCTCCACGGACAACCTGAACTTCGGCAATCCGCATTACCCGGAGATTTTCTGGCAGTTGAAGGAGTCCGTGCGCGGCATGGCGGAAGGTTGCAAGGCGTTCAGCGCTCCGGTCACGGGCGGCAACGTGTCGCTCTACAACCAGCGCGGTGCACTGGGAGCCATCGATCCGACGCCCACCGTGGCGGTCGTGGGCATGATCGAGAAGGCGGAGCACATCACGACGCAATGGTTCAAGGACGAAGGCGATGCAATCATCCTGCTGGGCGAACCCGTGGACACGGCGGACCCATTGCAGGGGCTTGGCGGCAGTGCGTATCTCCGCAAGGTGCACGGGCAAAAGACCGGCTTGCCACCGCGGGTCAATCTGGAGGCGGCGCAGACGCTGCACACCACATTGATCGGGTTGATTCACACCGGCGACATCAAGAGCGCGCATGATTGCAGCGAAGGCGGTCTGGCGGTGGCGCTCGCCGAGAGCTGCATCAGCCAGTTGGTGGCGAAGGAAACACCAAGACTGATCGGTGCGACGGTGGATCTTTCGATTGTAGCAGCGAACGTAAGTTCGCTCCATTCAAACTCCGGAGAAGATCAGAGCCGACTCACGTCGGCTGCTACAAGTCAAAGCATTCGCCTCGACGCGTTGCTTTTCGGGGAGACACAGAACCGCATCCTCATCACCACCTCGGACATCAACGCCCGCAAGGTGCTGGATCGCGCGCAACTGCTGGGAGTGCCCGCCTTTCGCATTGGCACCGTCGGCGGCGACAAGCTCACCATCAAGACCGCCCAAGGCGAATTCAGTGCGCGGCTCACTGAATTGCACGACGCCTGGTGGAATTCCATCGCCCGCGCGATGGCCTAGTTCCGGGAGGTTGGCATGTCTTTGACCAGTGCTGATTTTGCAGGTTTCGATGCAATCGTATTGCAGCGCTACCTTCAGTCATTCAGCCACACCGCGCGCAAGAGGGGGGAAAGCTATTTCCAGCGTGCTGCCGTCACATCGCTGGACTGCGAGGAGCCGGGCCGCGCCTTCACCGCGACCGTCCAAGGAAGCGAGCCCTATGACGTGGATTTCTTCCGGAAGGACGGCTGGGATGCACTGTGCTCCTGCCCCGTTGGGATCCACTGCAAACACATCTATGCGACGGGGAAACAACTGCTGGCCGAGCACGCTGCCGTGGCGGTCGCTGCTTTGAGCGAACAGGCGCGCCACGCATCCGGAATTCCAAAGATGACCGTGCCCGCCGCACGCGCTCGCAATCCGGCCGGCTTCGCCGATCAGGTGCGACATGAGATCGGTCGCAAACTCACGCCTGACGAGGAGAAGTATCTCAAGACCATCACGCGCCTGCACAACGTGGCGACGAACGGCGGCCTGTATTATTCGCACGAGCTGACCGGCTTGGGGCTGCCAGCCCCTTCGAATTACTGGGAGCGACTGGACATGTATCCAAGCCGACCGGATTCCGCACAGGAATTCTGGAATTATCTGGCGCTTCACATTACGGAGAAACTTCACCGGTCCATTCCCGCCTTTCTGGAGCCATTTACGGACCTGGCGCGCGCGCGGGAGCGGATAAGAAAACACCAGCGCGCCCAGGAGATCGAGCGCTGGAAACACACGCTGGAAAACGGCCAGCAGATGGTGAGCGGCGTTCCCGGCGCAGAAGCCGGCGGCGATCCGGGCAGCGTCGAATTGCGGGTTTGTTTCGAACAGGACAAGCTGCGCCTCGAATGGCGGAAGCACGGCGGCAACTGGAGTGAAGTCAAGGCAAGCAAGATCCGGGACTTCGACTCTGAATACGCCCCTGACCTCGTGCCGGAAGCGGCGTTGATCTGGCTGCCATGGCTGCATCGCCTGCAAACGGGCTACTCAACCAAACTCACCTATCAGGATCAGTGGACGCTGGAGCAAATCGGGCGATGGTTCCTCCAGCCAGTCCTGCGCCCGATGCTGGTGAACGCGCAGGGAGAGCCGCTCGTGTTTCACGAAGCGCCCGTTCACTGGAGTGTCGTGCAACCCGAGGATGAGGACGGGGATTACACATTTTCGCTGGTCCGGGCCGATGGCACGCCGCTGCCAGAGACATGGCTGGCGGTAGGCACCCATTATCTGACACCTGCCGGCGTGTTCACCGGACCGCCGATCAACCCGCTGGTGACTTCGTTCGACAACGCCACGCGCATACCCGCCAGGGCCTTCGAATCCGCAGGCGGCGTGCGGTTGCTGGAAAACCTGCGCGTCGAGCCTCCGCCACGGCTCGCTGCACGCATCCGCACAGTGTCGCTGCTGCCCGGCATCCGCGCCGAACTCAAAGTGCCCTGGGCCGGCGTGGCGGAGCAGTGCCGCCTCGAAGTGTATGGAGCCTCAGGGGATGGCGAGCACATCGAACACTGGGTGGGCAATGGGTGGGTGAATCGTGACGGCCACTCAACGGACAAAAAGAGAGGAATGTTTGTCAGCGTGGACAGGTCATTGCTTGGCGCCTTGCTGCCACCCCTGGCGAGGGCCGGATTCAAATGGGATTTCCAAAACCAACAATGGCAGTTGCGATTGAGCAAAGCGTTCGCTGAAACATTCAGCACCTTTCTCAAAGAGCTGCCTGCAGGCACACGCATTGACCTGGCCGGCGATCTTGCCTCGTTTCAAAACGCCGAGGTGGCCGGCAAAATCCGTCTCGAAGCGAGCGAGGACGGCATGGACTGGTTC
Organism: uncultured Verrucomicrobiota bacterium; assembly: GCA_964415955.1. Taxonomy (GTDB): domain Bacteria; phylum Verrucomicrobiota; class Verrucomicrobiia; order Limisphaerales; family CAYQCZ01; genus CAYQCZ01. The sequence goes on from CAYQCZ010000158.1 coordinate 3,088, forward strand.
AACCTTCGCGTGCTGGTGGACGTCAACGACGCCACGCTCACCCGGGAGGAGATCAAGCTGCTGCTTGACGCGAAGGGCAAATGGGTGCGCCTGGACAAGAAAGGCTGGCGGCGGCTGGAGTTTTCCCTGAGCGAGGATGAGGACAGGGAACTTGCCCGTCTCGGCCTCACACCGCATGAACTCACCAGCGAGCCGCAGCGCCTGCACGCGTTGCAACTTGCGGACAAGGCTTCACGGAAATTTCTCCCGGCGGAGACATGTGAGCGCATCGAACGTCGCGCGACGGAGCTGCAGGCGCGTGTCACGCCCGACGTGCCTGGTGAGATCCAGGCCGAGATGCGCCCGTATCAGCGGGATGGCTTTCATTTCCTTTGCTACCTCAGCGCGAATCATTTCGGCGGCATCCTTGCGGACGACATGGGCCTGGGCAAGACGCTGCAAACACTGGCGTGGCTCGCCTGGCTGCGCGGCCAGGCGCCCGACTCCCAGTCATCAGAACACCAGCCGTCACTTGTTGTCTGCCCGAAATCCGTCGCCGACAACTGGCGCGCCGAGGCGGAGAAATTTTTCCCATCGCTCAAGGTCCGCGTGTGGTCGGCGGGCGATTTGAAATCCTTGGCCGGCATGCTGGCCTCGGCAGATTTGCACGTGTTGAATTACAGCCAGCTTCGCACCGTGAGCGAAGACCTGCTTCGCGAGCGGTTCCACGCAGTCATCCTCGACGAGGGCCAGTATATCAAGAACCCGTCGAGCATCACGGCGCAGGTGGCGAGGCAGTTGCGAGCGGAACACCGCCTCATCCTCTCTGGCACGCCCATCGAGAACCGGCTGCTGGATCTGTGGAGCCTGATGAACTTCGCCATGCCCGGTGTGTTGAACAACCGCGCCTCATTCGGGAGGCTTTACGACGCGAAAAACGATCCCTTCGCACGCCAGCGGCTTTCGGCGCGCGTGCGGCCCTTTCTCATCCGCCGCACGAAGGCGCAGGTCGCGCGTGATCTGCCCGACCGCGTGGAGGAAGACTTGTTCTGCGAGCTGGAAGGCGAACAGAAGACGCTCTACCGCGCTGAACTCAAGCGCGCTCAGGCCATGCTGCTGGGCATCAAGACGGCGGCGGCACTGAACAAACAGCGGTTCAACTTCCTCACTTCGCTGCTGCGATTGAGGCAGATTTGCTGTCACCCAAAGCTCGTGAAGCCCGGCTCAAAAGCCGCCAGCGCGAAGGTTGAGGCGTTGATCGAAACCATTGAGCCGTTGATCGAAGAGGGCGAAAAGGTGCTGGTGTTCTCGCAGTTTGTCGAGCTGCTGGACATCTTGCGCGGCGAACTGAACAAACGTGGCTGGAAGCACTGGCATCTGGCGGGCGACACGGAGAATCGCGGCGAACTCGTGAAAGAGTTTCAATCAGCGGAAGGGGCGGGCGTGTTCCTGATTTCACTGAAGGCGGGCGGATTTGGTTTGAACCTGACGGCGGCGAGCTACGTCGTGTTGTTTGACCCGTGGTGGAACCCTGCGGTGGAGAACCAGGCCATCGACCGCACGCACCGTATCGGCCAGGACCGGAAGGTCATCGCCTACCGGCTGCTCATCAAGGACAGCATCGAGGAGAAAATCCGCGCGCTCCAGAGGCGGAAGAAGTCACTTGCAGAGGACGTGCTGGGGGAGGAGAAGTTTTCCCAAAGCTTGTCACTCGATGACCTGCGCTTTCTGCTGGAAGGGTAGCGTGACATGCGGAATGTCCGGCTCACTCCGGCAGCCACTTGTGGATCATGTCCACACAGGCTTGATCGCAGGCTTTTTCAGCGTTGCGGCCAGCAATGTTGGTTGCGGCGATGACGCTGAAGTTCTTCTCCGGCGCAAGCCACATCACGATATACCACATGGTGTTGGAGCCGTTGTGCCACAGCACCGTGCCTCCGCCCCAGCCACGCTTCAGCCGCACCCAGCCACAGGCATAGTCCTCCATGGGATTTTTGATGTCCGCACCAACTGGCGTCGCGTGAAGTCGCGTCATGGTCTCCGCCTTCAACAGCGCGTTCGATCCCGTTTGCAGGTGGAACATCGCGTAGCGTGCCAGATCCTCCAGCGAGCAATGCACGCGTCCGGCAGGTGACAGCACGGGCGGGTTGTCAGACTGCTTTGGCATGATCCGGCCAAAACGGCTTTCGTGGCCCCACGGCTGATCGGTTTTGTCCTTCCCGCCGGGCGGACCAAATCCGGCGGTTTCCATTCCCAGCGGCTTGAACAGCTTTTCCTCCATCAGTGATTCAAAGTCCCGTCCGGCAATCTTCTCCAGCATCGCACCGACAATGGCGTAGCCCTGGTTGGAGTAGATCATCTTCGTGCCCGGCTCTGCTTCAGGACGCGCAGCCAGAACGGCCTTGATGAATTCGAACCGCTGTTCCGTGGGTGTGCCGATCTCCTTCCAGGCCCGTGCCCAGGCGGCGGACGGCGGGTTGCGTGGAACGCCACCCCGATGATGCAGCAACTGCTCGACTGTCACGGCTTCATACCGCTTGTCCATCGTGCCCTTCAACTCGGGGAACATTTCGCCGATGGTCGTGTCCCAGCGCAATTTGCCCTCTTCGATGAAGATCGCAGCGAGCGTGGCGGTCATGGACTTCGTGCAGGAGCCGATGTGAAACACGTCGTTCGTGGTGACCATGGTCGGATCGCCCCATTTGCGGATGCCTTTGGCTGAACGATCGCAAATCTGCCCGTCCTTGGTCACAATCACAGCGAGGGCTGGGATGCCGTCGGCTTCGCTGAAGGGCCTGGCCCCCACGCCGGGTGAGTCACTGCCGAAAGCCGCGTGCGCAAGGACCGAAATGATGATGGCTGCCACCACCAGCAACAGTGGTCCGAGAGGTCTTTTGATGTTCATGGGGGGAGGAGTTGGGGATTCGAGTGCAGCGAGCAAGGCCTCCAATTCCTTCTGCTTGGGCTGGAGATTTTTTCTGACCGTCCATTGATTGAGCCAGTAGATGCCTGCGTAAAGCGCGACAAGGAACCCGGCCAATGGGAGAAGGACGAGCACTCCAGAAAAGAGGGATGCTTGTCTGACAAGTGTCACGGAGGCGAAGAAGACGAGCATTGGAAGCCCCAGCGGCAGCAGATACCACCAGGCAATGTTTTTCAGCAGCCAGATCTGATGGTTGACCTCCGCGAGCGAAGCGGTGGCACAATCCTTCAACGTGCTGTATGACTCCGAAGTCGCCCGTTTCTGCCGCCAACGGTCCAGCAACATGAACGCGCCCACCACGAAGCATCCGAAGGCGCACAGGTGCAGCGTCCAGTGGTTCGTCAATCCGCCATGGATGAAGATCGGCACCAGCAGGGCGGCCACACCCACCTCGCGCACATCGCGCCAGAAGATGGTCCGGCGGAAGCACCGCTGTTTGTGGCGCACTTCGTGCAGCAGCGCGTCCATGTTGATGGAAGCGCCCCTGGCCGCATTCTGCGACTGCCAGGATTTCTGAATGTCCTCAAAGTTCATGTTTTGCTCCCTTCAACCGTTCGGCCAGATGGGCGCGAATCCGCGTGAGTTTCACGCCCACGTTGCTCTCGGAAATGCCCAGCACCTCGCTGATTTCGCGGTAGCTCAAGCCATCGAGGTGCATCAATGTCAGCGAGGCATCGATCTTGGGAAGCTGCCGGATGGCGGCGTAAAGACGTTGCACCAGTTCCTCGTCCTCCGAAGGCGTGGTGTGGTCCGGTGAGGAGGGCGGGGGGGTGTTCAACTTGAAGAATCTCTCGTGCTTGGCATGGCGGCGCTTTTCGTCGCGTTTCCACGACAGGGCGGTGTTGAACGCCACACGATAAATCCAGGTGGTTTCCTTCGCTTCGCCCCGGAAAGCCGGCAGCGAGGTCCAGAGTCGCAAAGCGATCTCCTGAAGCAAATCCTCGGCATCCTCGGGTGCTGCGGTGAAGGCCCGCACGACCTTCCACATCAGCCCCGCATGCTCGTCCATCCAGCGGCGGAACAAGGCTTCCTGTTCAGAGGCGTCCATTCGGTTCTTTTGAGAAGTAGTGACCGGTGGAGCGCTTTTATTACAGGCAAAGTGAACTTTTTGCTGGTGAATTCACAGGTGCTTCAGGTTTGGTTTGCCCTGCAATATCTCTGGTTGCCACGATCCCATCCCCATCCGGACACGCTTTGCGTAACTGTCCCCTGGCAGGCGATTTGCATCCGTGAACAATTCGCGGCAGTTGGCGCTTGCCGGAGCTGCGTCGCCAGTGTTGGAATCGCCCCCCTAACGCGATGCGAATCTGATGCAGGATTACCCCAAACATTACTGCGGTGTCTTTGGCATTTACGGTCACCCCAACGCCGCCGAGCTCACGTATTACGGCCTTTACGCCCTCCAGCATCGCGGCCAGGAGAGCGCGGGCATCGTTTCCTGCGACGGGAGGGAATTCTACAAGCACCACGGCATGGGGCTGGTGCCGCAGATCTTCGACGGCAATGTGCTTCACTCGCTGGTGGGCAAGATGGCCATCGGCCATACGCGTTATTCCACCACCGGTTCCAGCCACCTGCGCAATGCCCAGCCGCTCACGGTCAACTGTGCCAAGGGACAGATCGCCATCGCCCACAACGGCAACCTGACCAACGCCTCCAGGCTGCGCGACGACCTCGAGCTCCAGGGGCGTGTCTTCCAGACCACGGTGGACAGCGAGATCATTTTGATGCTGCTGGCCCAGCCGGACACGAACCTCGTCCAGACCATGCGCCACATCGAGGGCGCCTACTCGCTCGTCATCATGACCGAGCGCGAGATGATCGGCGCGCGCGACCCTCAGGGATTCCGCCCGTTGAGCATTGGCAAGGTCGGCGATGCCTGGGTGCTGGCCAGCGAGACCTGTGCCTTCGACTTGATCCAGGCGAAATTCGTCCGTGACGTCGAGCCGGGCGAGATCGTGATCATCGACGAGAACGGACTGCGCAGCGTGCAGGCCTTTCCAGAGCCGCAGCGACGCGCCTTCTGCATTTTCGAGTATGTCTATTTCGCCCGTCCGGACAGCACCATTGCCAACCGGAATGTTTACAAGGTGCGCGTGGAGATGGGCCGCCAGCTGGCGCGCGAGAACAGGATCGAGGCGGACATCGTCGTGCCCGTGCCCGACAGCGGCAACTGCGCAGCGCTGGGATACTCCATGGAGAGCGGCATTCCCTACGAGATGGCGTTCGTCCGCAATCACTACGTCGGACGCAGCTTCCTCCAGCCCAGCCAGCTCATCCGTGATTTCAATGTGCGCGTGAAGCTGAACCTCATCACCGAGATGGTGAAGGGCAAGCGCGTCATCATCGTGGACGACTCGATTGTGCGCGGCACGACCTGCAAGACCCGGGTGAACAACCTCAAGGAGGCCGGTGCGAAGGAGGTTCACGTGCTGGTGAGCTGTCCGCCGCACATGAACCCGTGCGTATATGGGATCGATTTCCCGGACCGTAAAAAGCTCATGGCGGCCAATTTCACCATTGATGAAATCCGCCGTTACCTGAACGCAGATTCGCTGAACTACCTTTCGCAGGATGGCATGGTGGCGGCCACCAGCCTGCCCAAGGAGAATTTTTGCATGGCCTGCTACGACGGCAATTATCCCGTGCCCTACGATCCGGCCCTTGAGAAGCTCATCATGGAAGGCCGCAAGTCGCGGGCTGAGAGCCTCTGGCAGGCGTTGATGAAGGAAGAATTGCAAACCAAGCTGCTGTGAAAAACTCAACAGCGCATGC
>CAYQCZ010000159.1:0-8800 GCA_964415955.1 uncultured Verrucomicrobiota bacterium
AGCAGCTGAACCAGCTCGACGAGCACTCGCAAATTGAGGCGAAGGCTGCCAGTGAGGTTGGTAAATCGGCTTTGGAAACCGTCTGCGCCTTTGCCAATGAGCCCGGTTTGGGAGGCGGATGGCTCGTCCTCGGAGCGACCCTCGATGAAGGCTCCCTGTTCAGGCAGTATCTCGCATCAGGCTTGGACGATCCGGACAAGGTCAGTCGCGATCTTGTCAGCCAATGCGCCACCACCTTCAACCGCCCGGTGCGGGTGCAGGTTTCGGTCGGACAGGTCAACGGCAAAACACTTCTGGCCGTCTTCGTTCCGGAGGCCGAAGCTGCAGAGAAGCCTATCTACTTTCAGAACCGGCCGCTACCCGGAGGTGCCTTCCGTCGGATCGGGTCCTCAGATGTCCGTTGCACTGACGATGACCTGGCCGTGTTCTATCAGGAGCGCCGGGGCGAATCGTTCGACAGCGCCATCGTGCGCGATGCCGACCTTTCCGCGATCGATCCCGCGGCCATTGCGGAATACCGTCGGCTGCGGGCCGATGCAAACCCCGCCGCCGAAGAATTGCGCTGGAGCGACGAGGAACTCCTCCACTCCCTGCGTTGCGCCACCCGTGACAATGGCACCCTCCGACCCACCGCCGCGGGCATACTGCTCTTCGGCACTTCACAGGCATTGCGGCGCTGGTTTCCCATGATGCGCGTGGATTACATCCGCGTCCCCGGTCGTGAATGGGTGCCCAACCCGAACAACCGCTTCGAGACGGTTGAAATCCGCGCCCCGCTCATCACCCTCATCCGACGCACCCGCGCCGCCATTTTGGATGATCTTCCCAAGGCATTCTCCCTGCCCCCCGGACAGCTCCATCGGAAGGACATCCCGCTGGTGCCCGACCGCGTCATTCGCGAGGCCGTGGTCAACGCCGTGATGCACCGCAGCTACCGCGTTCAAGGCGCCGTCCAGATTATCCGCTACGCCAATCGGCTGGAGATACGCAACCCCGGCCACTCCCTCGTCGCCGAGGAGCGGTTGGGAGAGCCAGGCTCCGAAACCCGCAATCCCGTCATCGCCGCCATCCTGCACGATACCAACCTCGCCGAGACCAAGGGCAGCGGCATCCGGGTCATGCGGCAGTTGATGGATGAAGTCGGGCTCACTCATCCGACCTTTGAATCCGATCGCGAGCGCAACCAGTTCGTCGTCACCCTTCTCTTCCACCATTTCCTTTCTCCAGAGGACTGGGGGTGGTTACGCAGCTTTCAGGACGCCGAGCTTACCGATGAACAGGCCCGGGCGCTTGTCTTTGTGCGCGAGGCAGGTGCCATATCCAATGCTGCTTTCCGGGCCATCACCCACTTGGATGTTCTCGCTGCCAGCCAGCAATTGCGCCGGTTACGACAAAACGGCCTGCTCCAGCAAAAAGGCAAGGGTGCCCAGACCTACTACGTCCCTACCGAGAAGCTTCTGGCACCTTGGCTCGGTCGGCAGGGTGCACCGGCTCCGCAGCCCGGGTCGAGATCACAATCTGGTAACCTCGCCGGACAATCAGGTAACCCCGGGGTGTTATCTGGTAACCTCGCCGGACAATCAGGAAAGCCCGCCCCCGAATCTGGGAACCAGCTTCCCGCACAAGCCTTTCCCCCCGGGTTGCCGGAAGACCTGCGAAGCGAGTTGCAGGCGCTCAAGCAGCGGGTTCCCCAGCCGGAGCTCGAGAACTTGGTCTGGCGGTTGTGCCAATGGCAGGCTACCAGTGCCGAGGATCTGGCTCGGTTGCTTCGGCGCGACCGCAAATACGTTCAGGATCGCCTCCTGACCCCCATGCTGAAATCAGGCCGGCTGGAACTGACTCTTCCCGACCAGCCCAACCATCCCCAGCAGAAATACCGTTCTGCTGTGCCGCCGGAGTCAACCGCATGAAGCTCCCGGCCTACCCGCGCACCAAACCCAGCGGCGTCGAATGGCTCGGCGACGTGCCGGAGCATTGGGAGGTGAAGCGGCTCAAGATGGCCGCGCAACTGACGGACAAGAAAGTCGAAGCCGACGATGAAAATCCAGTTCCCTACATCGGGATGGAAAACATTGAGTCGTGGACGGGGCGGCTCTTGCCCATCAACCCAGATGTCGTTCCCACGGGCACGGCCAACGCGTTCAAGGCTGGGCACACACTCTTCGGGAAGCTGCGGCCCTACTTGGCAAAAGCGTGCAACCCGGACTTCGACGGACTCTGCTCGACCGAGTTGCTCGTGCTCAATGGCGTGGAGTTCGACCGCGACTCTCTCCGCTACGCGCTGCTCAGTGACGGCTTCATCAAGCTCGTGGACTCGTCCACCTACGGCTCGAAGATGCCACGAGCAAGTTGGGACTTCATCGGCAACTGCGTGTTGCCCATCGCACCGCCCGCTGAGCAACGATCCATCGCGGCGTTTCTGGACCGGGAGACGGGGCGGGTGGACCGGTTGGTGGCGAAGAAGCGGGAGTTGATCGAGCGGCTGAAGGAGAAGCGCACCGCGCTCATCTCCCGCACCGTCACCCGCGGCCTGCCGCCCGCCGCCGCCCGCGCCGCCGGCCTCCCCGCCAACCCGCCCCTCAAACCCTCCGCCCTCGACTGGCTCGGCGACATCCCGAAGCATTGGGAGGTGCGGAAGTTCTCGCGCTGCGCTTTCTTCCAAGAAGGGCCTGGACTCCGGAACTGGCAATTCACCCAAGACGGAATTCGTGTGATTTGCGTAACGAATATCACCGAAGCTGGAATCAGTTTCTCCAACTACGAGAAATTCATCTCGGAAGATGAGTATCAAAGCACGTATCGCCACTTCACGGTCGCGAAGGGAGACCTGCTTCTTTCCAGCTCAGGCAACTCGTGGGGCAAAGTCGCGACGTTCGATGCAGACGACATTGCGATTCTGAACACGAGCACCATTCGAGTGAACGAGAACGGCAACCGCACCGTCATTCGATCTTTGATTGGCTGGTTGTTGATTTCGGAAGGCACAAGGGAGCAGTTGGGTCTTTTCATGACAGGCTCGTGTCAGCCGAACTTCGGCCCGTCCCATCTCGCGAGGGTATGGATTTGCGTCCCACCCCTACCCGAACAAGCCGCCATCGCCGCGTATCTGGACGAGGAGACGGCGAAACTGGACGCGCTGGTGGGGAAGGTGGAGGAGGCGGTGGAGCGGTTGCAGGAATACCGGACCGCCCTCATCACCGCCGCCGTCACCGGCAAGATTGACGTGCGCAAGGCCGCCAAGTTGGCATAAACTCACGGCAGACATGAGAATTGATCGTCTTCAAATCACGAACTTCAAAGGGTTCGCCGAGCGACCCTTGGAGTTTCCCCGGTCGCTGGACGCCGCGCCCGGCGGCAACGGGTCGGTGCATGTGCTGATTGGCGAGAACGGGTCAGGCAAGACGACGGCTTTGGACGCATTGGCGGTGGCGCTGGGCATCTGGCATGTCGGCGCTGGTGGCTACGGCTGGCGGAACATAGGCAAAAACGAAGTGCGGGTGGCGGCGGCGGGGACAAACGGGCGTTCCAGCTTCATCGAGCAAGTGCCAACGGAAATTCAAGCGGTGGGCAGCATTGGCGGTGAGCCGGTCAAATGGAGTCGGGAAGTGCGCAAGCCCGGTGGTCGGACGCTAAACGGTCAGTCTGGACAGGCGCTCTCCATCATCCGCCGGTTGGTGGCGAGGGCGCGGGAGCAGGAACGCGGACTCGTGCTGCCGCTGCTGTCTTACTATGGGGCGGGCCGACTTTGGCTTGAACCGAATGTGTCCAAAGCTTGGGGGAAAGATGATGATCGCGCCAAGCTTTCGCGCCTTTGGGCTTACAAGAGCTGCTTGGATTCGCGCTGTCGGGCGCGGGATGTGAACCAGTGGTTGTTGGACCACGATTGGGAGAGCTATCAGCGTGGTGAAGAAGAGGCAGGGTATGGATTGGTGAAGCGAGCGATTCTGCGGTGTCTGCCCGAAGCGGAGCAGATGCGTTTTGCGCCGACGCGGAAGGAGGCAGTGGTGGCATTCCGGCGGCGCGGTGAGCAACCATTCTCGAATCTGAGCGATGGGCAGCGCAACGTGCTGGCGCTGGTGGGCGATCTCGCGGTCAAGGCGGTGAAGCTGAACCACGAGACGTTGGGCGACGAGACGTTGGTCAGAACGCCCGGCGTGGTGCTGATTGACGAGCTGGATCTCCATCTGCATCCGACTTGGCAACGGGTGGTGCTGGAGAACCTAAGAACCACATTCCCAAACCTCCAGTTCATCGCCACAACCCATTCGCCGTTTATCGTCCAAACCCTGCGGGAGGGCGAGTTGGTGATGCTGGAGGGTCAGCCGATTCCTGAAGTGGGCAATCGTGGCATTGATGCCATCGCTCGCGGCCTGATGGGAGTAAAACACCCCGAAACCAGCCAGCGTTACTTGGAGATGAAGGACGCGGCCAAAGACTATTTGCTGACGCTGGAGGAAGCGGCGATTGCCCCGGAAGCGAAGTTGGAATCGTATCTCGACCGCCTGGCCCAAGGTGTGGATCAGTTTGCCGACAATCCCGCCTATCAAGCGTTCTTGGAACTGAAACGCGAAGGGCGGCTTGGTCAGCGAATCAAGAAGGACAACAAGGCATAGCATGAGGCCCGTCACCCGAGGGGACAGCCCGCAAGCGGTGGACTTTGCGGATTATCAGGAGGCCCGACCGTTCCTGATTTCGCGCATCGGGCCGTTCTGTTCCTACTGCGAGCGCCGGACAACGCCGCTTCACGTCGAGCACATCCAACCGAAAGGGCTGCCTCAATACGCCGGGTTGATCGGCAGGTGGAACAACTTCCTGCTCGCGTGCGTGAACTGCAACAGCACGAAGCGCGACAAAGACGTGCGGCTTGACCAGCATTATCTGCCCGACCGTGACAACACCTTCTTTGCTTTCAGTTATTTGAAAGACGGAACGGTCGCGCACCTGGCCGCCGATGCGACTGGTGAAAGGACATTGGCACTGACGGGCTTGAACAAGCCCATCCGACAGACCTTTGATGAGAATGGCATTCTCGTGGCGACGGATCGCGTGGGTGATCGAATGGTGGCCTGGGGCATCGCGCTTGAATCGAAAGCCGAGCTTGATGCGCGGCCCGATGATGGAATGCGCCGGCAGATTGTGCGCACTGCCATGTGCGAAGGCTTCTTCAGCATTTGGATGAAGGTATTTGAAGGTGATCCGGTCATGCGCCAGATGTTGATAGATGGTTTCGGTGCTGGCGCGGACTTCCGAGGTTTTGCCGGGACTGCGAAAGATTGCTTCGACGCACAAACGCAACCGGTGACGCCACGCCCCCAAAACGGACTGCCTCACGGCGGAAAGATCTAGTTGATGAGCCAAACCAACGAGCGCGCCTTCGAGACCTATGTGGAGGAAATCGTCCTGACGCGCGGCGGCTGGAAGTTCGCTGCGGTCACCGGCAAGATTGATGTGCGGGCCGTTAAACACTAAATTTCAGCCATGAATCGGGTGACCATCAACAAAGACCTCATTCGCTGGGCGGTGGACCGCTCCGGCGTGGACGAGGCTGCGTTGGTGGAGCGGTTTCCCAAGTTGCCGCAATGGGAAGCCGGTGAGGTGCAGCCCACGTTCAAGCAGTTGGAGGATTTCGCCAAGGCCACGTTGACGCCGTTTGGTGCGTTCTTCCTGCCTGCGCCGCCGCAGGAGAAAATGCCTGTGCCGGATTTCCGCACGATGCGAGACCAGCGTCCGCGCCGTCCCAGCGATGCCCTGTTGGAGACGATTTATCAAATGCAGCGTCGGCAGGAGTGGATGCGGGAATATCTTTTGGAGGAAGGCGCTGAGCCGTTGCCGTTCATCGGCACGGTGACGCTGGCGTCGAGTCCGCTGGCGGCGGCGGAGAGCATCCGGCGCACGCTGGGAATGGAGGATGGCTGGGCGGAGTTGCATCCCACGTGGTCAAACGCGTTGCTGGGATTGCGCCGCGCGGTGGAGGACACGGGCGTGCTGGTGGTCATCAACGGGGTGTTCGGGAATAACACGCATCAGCCGCTCGATCCGGAGGAGTTCCGGGGCTTCGTGCTGTGCGACCGCCATGCCCCGCTCATTTTCATCAATGGCGCGGATTTCAAATCGGCGCAGATGTTCACCCTGGCGCACGAACTGGCGCACCTGTGGCTGGGGAAGGATGGCGTCTTCAATTTGCCCGATCTCCAAGCTTCGGATGATGTGATCGAGAAGTTTTGCAACCGGGTCGCGGCGGAGGTGCTGATTCCTACGCGGGAACTGGGAGCGTGCTGGCCACAGGTCAGGGCGAGCAGCGATCCCTTCAACGCGCTGGCGCGGCGCTTCAAGGTCAGCGAAATCGTGGCGGCCCGGCGGGTGCTGGATCATGGACTGATTTCGCGCGAGAAGTTTTACACGTTCCTCAACGCCTACCGGGCGGATGAACGGCGCAAGGCGGCGCAGAAGCCTTCGGGCGGCCACTTCTATCGCACCCAGGATGTGCGCATCGGCCACCGGTTTGGCAGCGCGGTCATCCGCGCGGCCCGGTCGGGCCGGTTGCTTTACAAGGACGCTTACCGGCTGACAGGACTTTACGGCCGGACCTTCGATCAATTCGCCCAGGAACTGGGCTTCAGTCCGGCATGAGCACGACTCCGGCCAGATATGTGCTCGATGCGAACGCCTTCATTCAGGCAAAGCGCAAGTTTTACGGCTTGGATTTCTGTCCGGGATACTGGCACACGCTGATATGGCATCAGCAGCAAGGGAGAGTCTGCAGCATTGATAAGGTGCAGGATGAGTTAATGCGTGGAGCGGATGATCTCGCGTCCTGGGTGGAGCATCAGTTGGGAGCCACCGCGTTTGCGGACTCCTCGACACCTGAAGTTGTGACGGTGTATTCGCAGATGCTGGCTTGGGTGATGGCGCAGCCGCACTTTCACGATTCGGCCAGAGCGGAGTTCCAGGAAGTTGCCGATGGTTGGCTGGCGGCTTTCGCGAAAGCCAGCGGATGCATCGTGGTTACGCTGGAGGAATATGATCCGTTTCGTCGCAACAAAGTGCCGTTGGTGAATGTCTGCCGTGCGTTCGATGTGGAGACGATTACTCCGTTCGAGTTGCTGCGCCGGCTGGATGTGAAACTCAACTGGCAACCTGCCGCATGAGCCAGACCACCGAACGCGCCTTCGAGACCTACGTGGAGGAAATCCTGCTGACGCGCGGCGGCTGGAAGTCCGGCAGCAACGCGGAGTGGGACAAGGAGAGGGCGCTGTTCCCGGCGCAGGTGTTCGCGTTCATTCAAGACACGCAAGCCAAGCTGTGGGCCGAGATGCAGGCGCTCCACGCGGCGGGGCTGGAGGCGTTGCTCCTCAATTCGCTGGTCAAGGAACTGGACACCAAGGGTTCGCTCCATGTGCTGCGGCATGGGTTCAAGTTTTACGGCAAGACGTTCCGACTCGCCTGCTTCAAGCCCGCCCACGGCGCAAACTATGAGGTGTTGGAGTTATTCGGCAAGAACCGGCTGACGGTGACGCGTCAAGTGCCGTGTCATCCCGGCGACAACCGCACGCTCGACATGGTGCTGGCCGTGAATGGCCTACCCGTGGCAACCGTTGAGTTAAAGAATCCCGGCACGGGCCAGAACTGGCGCAACGCGGTTCGCCAATACAAAGAGGACCGCGACCCCCGCGCGCCGTTGTTCGAGTTCAAGAAACGGGCGCTGGTCCATTTCGCCGCCGACCCGGACGAGGTCCACATGACCACGCGGCTGGCGGGTGAGAAGACGCATTTCCTGCCGTTCAATCGCGGCAGTCATCCCGGCCAGATCATCTGCGGCGCGGGCAATCCGCAGCACGAGTCCGGTTATCGCACGGGTTATTTCTGGGAGGACGTGCTCCAGTTCGAGAGCTTCCTGGACATCCTCGGCCACTTCCTGTTCCTCGAAAAGAAGGAGGAAAAGCAGGACGACGGTCGCGGCGGGCATCGCATCGTCGTAAAGGAGACGATGGTGTTTCCGCGTTTCCACCAATTGGACGGTGTTCGCAAGCTGATTACCACCGCCCGATCTGAAGGGCCGGGGCGTAATTATCTCATCCAGCACTCGGCGGGCAGCGGAAAAACAAACAGCATCTCCTGGCTCTCGCACCGGCTCGCCAGCCTCCACGACGCCAAGGACGTGAAGGTCTTCGACTGCGTGGTGGTCATCACCGACCGGCAGGTGCTGGACCGGCAGTTGCAGGATGCCATCTACCAGATCGAGCACGCGCAAGGCGTGGTGAAGGCGATTGACCAGGACTCGAAGCAACTCGCGGCGGCGCTGATTGACGGCACGAAAATTGTCATCACGACGCTGCAAAAATTCCCGTTCGTGTTGCGTGGGCTGCTCCATGCCGCCGGTGCGGAGAATCAGGAAGAGGCGACCATCGAGCAGAAAGCCGACGCGGCCAAGTGGGAGGCGGAGATTGCCAAGCGCCGTTACGCGGTGATCGTGGACGAAGCGCACTCCAGCCAGAGCGGCGAGACGGCGCGGGAGTTGAAGGCCATTCTCGGTGCGGCGGCCAAGGCCGAGAACCCGGAGGAAGAGCCGGATTGGGAAGACCGCCTCAATCAAGTCATGCAGTCCCGCGGGAAGCAGCCAAACCTGAGCTTCTTCGCCTTCACCGCCACGCCCAAGGGCAAGACGCTGGAGTTGTTCGGGCGCAAGGGCGCGAACGGATTGCCCGAGGCGTTTCATCTTTATTCCATGCGGCAGGCCATCGAGGAAGGATTAATTCTCGATGTGGTGAAAAACAACACTAACTACTCCACCTATTATCGG
>CAYQCZ010000160.1:0-4796 GCA_964415955.1 uncultured Verrucomicrobiota bacterium
TGGCCAACCACGCCGGGGTGATTCCGGGAGGAGCGTGGTTGCGCAAGTTTCGCATTGATGAGATCCCCCAGCTGGTCAATGTGCTGCGGGGGGAAATGTCCTTTGTCGGGCCAAGGCCCGAACGTCCGGAATTTGTCGAAAAACTTGCCGCCGTGATTCCCTACTACGAGGAACGCATGATGGTCCAACCGGGCATCACCGGATGGGCGCAGGTCAACTATCCCTACGGCAGCTCCGTGTCGGATGCCCGACGCAAACTGGAATACGACCTGTATTACATGAAAAACATGAGTTTGTTGCTCGATGTTTTCATCCTGCTCGACACCGTCAGAATCATCCTGCGCGGAGGCCTGAAGGAGGATCAGTTGGCACAGCAGCCGCTTTTTCAGGAGGATGAGTCAACAGGCAAGGCCGCAACCCCAGCCTGAGCATGGTTCACGGGTGGTTTTACAACACGCGTTTGATGGCTTCCTCGATTCTCCGGCCTGCAGCATCCCAGTTGTAGTCCGTTCTGGCCAGTTTCCTCCCGTTGGAACCCATCCTGGAGCAGAGCTCCGGGGATGAGAGCAGTTGATCAAGGGCGTCGGCGAGTGCTTCCGGTGCTCCGGGTTCAACGAGATAACCATTCTCGCCATGATGTATCATGTCGGTCATGGCTCCGATGCACGTGGTCACCACGGGCAGGCCGTTTTGCATGGCCTCAACCACCGAGATGCCAAAGGGTTCGTTTTTGGTTGGCAGGCAAAAGATGGAGGATTCACGGTAATATTGTGCGACCTGATCCAGCGGCAGCATGCCGAGCACAGTGCAACTGGGGACATTGAGGGCGGGTGAACACCCTATCACAACCAGCCTGGCATCGGGGTGGGCGGGAAGAATCCTTTGGAATGCCGACAACAACTCGGGACCGCCTTTGCGCTGCCAGTCCGTTCCAATGAAGAGGATTTGCTTGCGGTTGTAGCGCCCGACATCCGGTTCAGACGCTTCTGAGGGCGTATTGCCTCCAGCCAGCACGCGCACGACCTTTGAATCCTGGCAGCCGTAGTCGTTGATCAAGGATCTCTCCACGTAACGGCTCATGGTCAGACACATGATGGCCGACGAGTAAATGCCCTTTTCCAGCGAAATCCAGTCATCACCAAACAGATGATGACGGTCGAAGCCCGGATACGAGAGCGTGGCAAGATGAGTATGGTCCGTGTAAACAATGTGCGGAACCCCCTGCATCGCGCCGTTGAACAGGGACTGTGTTTGAAAAGTAAAGGCGAGGTCACCGTGCATGGGTGCCAGGGTCCGTCCGATCCACCTCCGGCAGGCGTGGAAGACGGACGGTGTGTGATAGGCGCAATCCCAGTATTCGCGCCTGCCAGACAGCAGATCCGGACCGTGCCTGAGCCAGACGCGCAAACGGTTCATGAGCGCGTTCAGCCGGGGTTTGTAGAAGCCGCTGGCCACATCAACGACGTGCAGATGCTTGTCCTGAAAGCGATGCGCAAGCTGCACTTCAACCGAGTCGTTGATGTGCGAAAAGCTGCCAAGCCTGATGAACGCTATTTTAGACTTACCAGTCATCATGAATTTCTATGCCGACCACATTTCCCCCGGCACCGCCGCCAGAGCGGCTTCGGCTTACCGCTTGCCGCCAAAGGGGCCACACCTATAATCCGCGCGCGTGATCGATATCAAACTAATACGGGACCAGCCTGATCTTGTCCGCCAGCGGCTGGCATCAAGGGGCGGTGGGGATGAGGCGAAAATCGACGACATTCTTGCACTGGACGAACGGCTTCGAAGTGCCCTGATTGAAACGGAGTCACTCAAGGCAACACGCAACAGGGTTTCCAAGGACATCGGTTCCCTGATGAGCCAGAAAAAGATCGAGGAAGCGGAGGCCCGCAAGCGGGAAACCCGCGATATCGGCGACAAAATCAAGGAATTGGATCGCAGCGTCGAAGAATCAATCAGCCTTCGCGACGCACTGTTGCTCCAGTTGCCGAATCTTCCCCACGAAAGCGTGCCCCTTGGGAAAACCGCAGGGGACAATGTCGTCGTTCGCGAGCACGGAACCAGACCGGATTATGGCTTTGCTCCGGCTTCACACATCCAGCTATGCGAAAGGCTGAAGCTGGTGGATTTTGCGCGCGGTGCCAAACTCTCCGGCAGCGGATTTCTGCTCTATACCAACTGGGGTGCCCGGCTCGAACGGGCTTTGATTCAGTTCTGCCTGGATCTTCACACCTCACAGCACGGATACACCGAGGTGTCGCCGCCATTTCTTGTGCAACGCGACTGCATGACTGGTGTGGGACAGTTTCCCAAGTTCGTGGATCAGGCCTATGCCGTGCGTGCAGGGCTGGATGACCAGTCTCTGGACAAACTTTTCCTGATTCCGACGGCGGAAGCACCAGTGGCCAACATTCATCGAGAGGAAATTCTCAGCGAGGATCAGCTGCCTGTTTGCTATTGCGCCTACAGCCCATGCTTCAGGGCTGAGGCCGGTGCAGCGGGGGTGGGCACGCGGGGGATGATTCGCGTGCATCAATTCGACAAGGTGGAGATGATCAAGATCGTCGCGCCTGAAACCGGCTTCGATGAACTGGAGAAGATGGTGGGCAACGCGGAGAAGGTGCTCCAGTTGCTTGGGCTTCATTACAGGGTGCTGCTTCTGTGCAGCGGTGACATGGGCTTCGCCAGTGCCAAGACGTATGACATTGAGGTGTGGGCGCCGGGGCAGGGCGCCTATCTGGAAGTTTCCAGCTGCTCAAACTGTGTTGATTACCAGCCCCGCCGCATGCAATTGCGCTACAAGACCGCTGCGGGAGAAAACCGTCACCCGCATCTGCTCAACGGGAGTGGCACCGCCATGGCCCGCCTGTTCGTTGCACTTGTCGAAACCCACCAGCAGGAGGACGGCAGCATTCTGATTCCGAAGCCGCTTCAACCTTATTTGAAGACTGACCGCATCGCTCCCTGATCACTTCGGTGATCATGCGTGGGATGGCAGGACGGGTTTATGAAAATACTTCTGGCCAGCAGCGAGGTGCATCCGTTTTCCAAGACGGGGGGGCTGGCCGACATGGTGGGGGCCCTCGCCAAGGCGCTGGCATCCGCCGGACACCAGGTGGCTGTGGCAGCACCGTATTATCGGGAAACGAAGGCCGTGGTGGGAGAATCAGGACAGGCTGGCCAGTCTTTTGATCTGCAGCTCGGTCCGGCAAGGGTGTTAGGACGTTTCATCCATCTAAGGACATCGCCCGGTGTGGAGTGGTTTTTTCTCGATCATCCCAGCTTTTTCGACCGTCCAGGTGTTTATCAGGAACGCGGGGTGGTGTATCCGGACAACGAACTTCGGTTCCTCTTTCTGAGCAAGGCCGTGGTTCATTTGTTGACGTCAGGCACTGTTGCCGCGGATGTCGTGCATGTGCATGACTGGCAGGTGGCCATGGTGCCGCTGCTGCTGCGGCATTCCTCGACAATCAAAGGGCAGGGGGGGGGAGCACCCACCTGTCTTACCATTCACAACCTTGCCTACCAGGGGGTCTTTCCACCGGGTGTCTTCGAGTTGACCAACCTGCCCTGGCACTTTTTCAGCCACGAGGGCGTCGAGTTCTACGGCCAGTTCAACTTTCTCAAGGCCGGCATTGTTTACTCCGATGCGATTACCACGGTCAGTCCACGCTATGCTCGTGAGATACTCACCGGGGAATTCGGCTGCGCACTGGATGGTGTTTTGCGCGCGCGGCAGATGGATCTGGCGGGAATTCTGAACGGGGTTGACTACGGGGAATGGAGAACAGAAGCAAATCCCCACCTCAGGCATCAATACAGCCGCCGCAATCTTTCAGGAAAAATTGCCTGCAAAAAGGATCTGCAAAAAGAGCTCGGTCTCGAGATTGCCCCAGGAGTGCCGCTCTTTGTGAGTGTGACGCGTCTGGCCGAGCAAAAGGGAATTGACCTCACGCTGGGAGCCCTCGAAGAGATGCTTTCCACGAACATGCAATTTGCAATCCTCGGCAGCGGTTCCCCTGAGTTTGAGGCGGCCTTCAAATCGATCGCCTCCAGATTTCCCGACCGTTGCGCTGTGCGCATTGGCTATGACAATGCCCTGGCCCACCGCATGGAAGCTGGTGGCGACTATTTTCTTATGCCGTCGCGTTTCGAACCCTGTGGGTTGAATCAAATGTATAGCCTTCGTTATGGCACGATTCCCATCGTCCGGGCCACCGGAGGCCTGGATGATTCAGTCATTGATGCCACCGAGTCTGCCGCCGATGCGAACGGCATCAAGTTCTACGAATACGCACCGGGAGCCCTGGTCCACGCAATGCGCAAGGCGCTTGTTCTTTATGGAGATCCGAAGGCCGTGGAGCATTATCGATTGAACGGGATGCGGGCCGACTTTTCCTGGGAACGGGCGGTGTGCGAGTATGAGCGTGTCTATGAAAAGCTGGTGAAGGCAGGCGGGACTTCTTCATGAACGCCAGGGTTTTGAGCATTGCCGTTTATTAAACATAACAAACATTGTGCGTATTATATTACTCTGGCTGGCATTGCGCAGGTCGTAGGTGGAGACGAGCCCTATGCAACGTCCGTCACGGCTTGAGCACAATCTTTCCACTCAGCACCCCCGTTCTTTGAATGGTGTTGTCCTCCTGAAGCCGGTGGGCAGTTGCAGCATCTGAGAGCGGAAGAATGCGATCAATGAGAGGTCTGATGGTTCCGGACATGAGCCATTGGGATATGTCATCCGCACATCGGCGTTGCTCCTCTGCGCCGGCAAGGAACATGACAAATCC
>CAYQCZ010000160.1:4806-8799 GCA_964415955.1 uncultured Verrucomicrobiota bacterium
GAGGGAGCAGCACTTGACGTAGAAAGGCCCCACTGGAAAGGCAGGCCGGGCCTCCCTGCCCGCCATTAAAATCATGCGCCCGTGTTGATCAAGGGCGCTTACTGCGACATCGAAGTTTGGCTCACGCGTGGTTTCCCACCACACCTGCACGCCATCAGGGGCCAGTTTTCGAATCTCGGCAGCCGGTTCTGCAGCTTTGTAGTTGAAGGCATGATCTGCCCCGAGTGACTTGCATGCCGCCACTTTTTCATCGCTTCCGGCGCAAGTGATCACCGTTGCCCCCATGGCCTTTGCCATTTGGATGACCATGGATCCAACCCCGCCGCTGCCCCCGTTGACAAAGACCGTCTCGCCTCTTTTCAATTTCGCATGTTGCACGAGGCCGAGATGAGCAGTGATGCCCACCAGTGCGCATGCAGCAACCTTGTCATCGCTGACGCCCTCCGGGGTCGCATAAAGCCATTGTTCATCCACGGTGACATATTCTGCAAAGGTTCCCTGGCGTCCGAGCAAACCTTGGTTGCTGCCCCAGACCCGATCCCCTGCCCTGAATCGCACGACACCTTCTCCAACAATCACGACTGTGCCTGCGAGATCACAACCTACAATAAATGGCTTCGGCAGATGCATGGTCACCATGCCGCTTCTCACATAGGTGTCGATCGGATTCACCGCGACAGCTCCCACCTTGACCAGAACCTGTCCACGGGAAGGTGATGGCACCGGAAGTTCTCCATACTGAATGACATCCGCAGGCCCGGTTTGTTGAATGTAGGCAGCTTTCATGCGCACAGTCTTTCCCTGCCCATGGCTCATGGCAAGTCCATCAGTTGCACCGTTGATCCGGACGACAGGTCCGGATGGAGGCTTGTATTTTTGATCTCGTTGCAGATATAAAGGCCCTTTCCTGAAAAAGGACATGGTCATGAAGACACCGACTATCCACCAACGTGCATCGGGTTTTTCCATGCTCGAACTGCTTGTCATCCTCGCAATCATCGGATTGATCGCCGCCATTGGCGTTCCAAATCTGTTCCGGGCCAGGGACACGGCCCAGCAACGCACCTGCATCGAGAATCTCACGCGCCTGGAAGGAGTGAAACAACAGTGGGGAGCCGAGAAAAAGAAGGACAACAATGACGTGCCCGCAGTCAGTGACGTGGAGCCATACCTCAAGAAAATGGTCGGTTGTCCCTCTGGCGGCATCTACTCCCTGAATGCACTGGGTGTCAGAGCAAGCTGCACTATTGCCGGCCATACATTGTAAACCCATGAAACATTCACCCGCCTTGATCCTCGGGACAATCTCACCTGTCAGCCGCCTCGAATCCGCGCTACTGGGCTTGATGTTCATGCTGGCCGGCGCCCACTCGTCCGCATGGGCGGCTGAAGGCAGTTGGACCAGGCTCTTCGATGGCAGATCCATTGATGGCTGGGAGGTGAAGGGCGGCACTGCAAAATACGAGGTGGAAAACGGATGCATCGTGGGCACGACGGTGGATGGCAGCAAAAACACATTTTTGTGCAGGGGGCCCTTCGCTGATTTTATCCTCGAATTTGAAGTCAAATGCGATGTGGAACTGAACTCCGGCGTTCAGATTCGCAGCCACACCTACAACGAGGAGACACCACAGGCCTCGCAGCCGGGGCGCATGCGTGAGAAGGGCGAGGTTTATGGTTACCAATGTGAAATCACCACCCGGGCCAAGGGTGTCAGCGGCAATTTCTGGGACGAAGGCCGGTGGACGAAATGGCACGATGACTTCTCAAAGAAGCCGGAGGCGGCCAGGGCGTTCAGGGATGGCGAGTGGAATCATTACCGCATCGTCGCCCAGGGGGACCACATCCGTTCGTGGGTCAACGGCGTGCCCTGCGCGGACTTCAAGGATTCATTGGATTCCACCGGCTTCATAGGGCTGCAAGTGCACAGCATCAGGAAGGGCGCCGGGCCATACCAGGTCCGATGGCGGAACATCTGGCTTCGCGAGCTGGCGAAGGGTGAGGATGCGGACAAGCTCAAGCCTCCGGCCCGCTGACCTGTCAATCCTTTGTGAACATCATGGTTCGGGCACTGCGGCCTTCAACTGGACAACTTTTCTGCCGCGAATGTATTTATGGCAGTTCACACACGTGAATGTCATTTGGGAATAGGCCAGCGTGGCACCGTCGATGTTCTTCTCCCTGGCAGACTGCTCAAGCGCCTCGGTGCGTCTTCGGAATTCCGCCGTGAAAAGATCGTATTCGGGTGTTCTGCGGGTGCGCCATCCGGCCGCCTGGCTGAGCTGGGTGAGTTTTTGGGCGCTCGCCTGGACGGCATCAAAATCAGCCAGTGCAATGCCTTCCAAGGCCGCCTGTGAATGCTGCAGTTTTGCCTTCATCACTTCGCGTGTCGGAATGTCCACCTGGGCCGAAGCGACGATGACTCCCGCAGCAAGCCCCGCCACGCCGGACGTGACCACCACCAGAAATTGAGTGAGTTTTTTCATGATGAAATGAGTTTCAATGCC
This sequence comes from uncultured Verrucomicrobiota bacterium, assembly GCA_964415955.1. Lineage (GTDB taxonomy): Bacteria > Verrucomicrobiota > Verrucomicrobiia > Limisphaerales > CAYQCZ01 > CAYQCZ01. The sequence continues at coordinate 7,314 of CAYQCZ010000160.1, forward strand.
GCCATCGTCTGCAACTAGCAAACCCGTGCCGCGAGTCCTGTCTCCTTCCTGACAAGCTGCGCGATGGAGGAAAGCGAACGCAGAGGAAGGTGGTTGCAGTGCGGAGCTGCCGGAGTGCGGCTTGCTGAATAAATCTGCACCTCGTGGATCATGGCCCCATCATTCAGGAGTTCGCGGAGCCGGCCGGCGTAGGCCTCCACTTCCTGCCATGACGGAGCTTCCCCGTTGATTTCCGCAAACAAACTTTGGATCACCACGGGTCTGCGGACTGCCAGCTGCCTGATTTCCTTCAAGACAAGCTCCAGTTCAGCCCCCATGCCATTGACCAATGTCATGTAAGCCTGCGTGCCGACGTCCAGCTTGGCCCACACCTCATCGGAAAGTGTGAACAATCTGAGCCCTGACTGGACTGCCGGACGACTCAGTCCCGTGGCATTGGTAATCAACACCATTTTGAAATAGGTCGAGTGGCTTACCGCACGAAGGTGGGCGACTTTCTCAACGGCCAGATCGAACTCCGGGCACAACGTGGGCTCCCCGTCACCGCTGAAGGCAACCTGTCGAAGTCGCAGCAGGTTCTCAGGCACATTCCTGTAGCAGGGATGCGAGCGGATCCTGCCGCTGACCACCATGCCAAGCACCTCGGAAAGTTCGCTGCCCAGCAGATCCAGATCGACCTCTGATGCCTCACCATGCGATCCGCGATCAACATCGCAATAGGCGCAGGCAAAATTGCAGTGGCGGTCCGGATTCAAATTCACACCAACCATCAAACCGTCGGATCTCGGAGAAATCACCGTGTAGATGTGACGGGTGGAGTGATAAACCTTCGGATGACCGCATGACCCATGGCCCCAGACACCCGGCTGCCCGGAGCAATGCATGCCGGCGTCGCCCGGACAGGGTTTTTCAGGAAGCAATAAACTCGTGCTCATGTTCTCGAACTGTCAGCACGGGGCATGGAGCCTGGCGCACCACATTCTCCGCCGTGCTGCCCAGCAGGAAATGTTTCAAACCCCGGTATCCATGCGTCGCGATGATGATGATGTCCGTGTTTCTTTCGCGTGCGGATTCCACGATGGTAAAGGCCGGCTGGCCGACCCGCACCACGGCATCCGCCTGCAGTTCCTGCGGGACTTTGTTGTTCAGCAGCTGCTTGAGCTGCTTGGCCGCCGAATCAGCCATCTCCCTCTCGATGGAGACAATGTCAATGGCGCCAAACTCCCCTCCGTAATTCACCGCCACGACGTGAATCAGGGTGATGGAGGCATTGAACTGCCTCGCGAAAGCCACTGCATAGGCCAGTGCTTTGAGTGAACATTCAGAGAAATCGACCGGGACAAGGATGTGCCGCAGCCGGAGCGGTGCCTGCGAACCCCTTGCCAGCATCTCAGCATCCTTGCTGGCTGCTTCCACGAGCACCTTGCCGGGTTTCTTGCTGGGTTTGATCTTCATAGGAATTGTTACGTTGACGGTTGAAGTTAAG
>CAYQCZ010000161.1:0-8793 GCA_964415955.1 uncultured Verrucomicrobiota bacterium
TGGAGTTCTTTTACGACGATGGGTCTGTCTGCCAGAGCATGTGCCGTCACCCGCTCGGCTGCTGGAACGAGGTGTCCGAATACGCCATCGGCAGCAAGGGCCGCAGCGACATTCACCGCCACATCATCACCGGTGAGAACCGCTGGAGACACGACGGCAAGGGCGACAAGAACCCCTACCAGCAGGAGCACGACGACCTGTTTGACGCCATCCGCAACAACAAGCCTTTCAACGAGGCTGAATATGGTGCCACCAGCTCCATGACCGCCGTCCTTGGCCGCATGGCCACCTACTCCGGCAAGGAAATCGAATGGGACGCCGCCATCAAGGCCGACCTCGACACGATGGTAAAGGGCATTGACGCCGCCTCTTTCAAGGATGCGCTCCAGATGGACCCGCCCACCAAGCCCGGGCCCGATGGCATGTATCAGCTCCCGGTGCCCGGCAAGACGAAGTTCATCTGAGCTTTGATGATCTGATCTGGAAGGCCGGCCTTCACTGGCCGGCCTTTTCCTTTGCCATCACCGCATGCACGCCAGGACGGAAATCAATCGTGTGCTCAACCGGGTCTGCCGGTGTCCGGCCTGGAGTGCTTTGTTGATCGCCTTGTGTTGCATCCTTGCGGGCTGCGCGACAGCACCGCGGTCTCCGCTTCAGAGGTTCCAGTTCTCATCCCCTCACATGGGCACGATGTTCAGCATCGTCCTGTATGCCCCGGATGTTCAAACGGCCACCCACGCGGCCCAGGCCGCCTTTGCCAGGGTGGAGGCGTTGAACCGGATCATGACCGACTACGATCCCGACAGTGAGTTGATGCGCCTGTGCCGTGAGCCTGCCGGACGGCCGGTCAAGGTCAGTCCGGAACTGTTCGATGTTCTTCAGCACGCCGCCCGCATCTCCCGTTTGACCGATGGGGCATTCGACATCACAGCAGGCGAGTATGTGCAGCTCTGGCGACGGGCGAGGAGGCAGAAGGAACTGCCCACCCCGGAAAGGCTGGCACGCGTGCGTGGAACGGTTGGCTGGGAGAAGGTGATGCTCGATGAACAGCAGCGAACCGTCACTCTGCTGGTGAATGACATGCATCTGGACCTGGGCGGCATTGCCAAGGGCTACGCGGCGGATGCCGCCCTGGCGACCATGCGTCATCTGGGCATTCGCAGCGCCCTCGTTGCTGCGAGCGGTGACATTGCCTTGGGCGATCCACCACCGGGAGACAACGGCTGGACCGTGGGTGTCGCATCGCTGGATGCACAGGGAAAGGAGCTGACGGCCATGCTGAAGCTTGCGCGTCGCGCCATCTCCACGTCGGGCGACACCGAGCAGTATGTTGAGATTGGCGGTGTGCGTTACTCGCACATTGTGGATCCGCGCACCGGCCTTGGACTGACCAACCGGCTGGGAGTGACCGTCGTTGCGGATCGTGCCACCACCACAGATGCCATGGCCACGGCCATCAGCGTCATGGGCATCCAGCGCGGCATGCAACTGGCGGATCATGAGCCATCCATTGCCGTGCTGATGGTCGCCGAGGAGGGCGGCCGCAAGGTGTCCCATCGTTCGAGTAACTTTCCAGAGCCGGCAAAGCCTTCACAGTGAATGGTGAATGATGTTTGCAAAGGGCCTTGCTGGCGGCGTCCGGTTCATCATTGCAGCCGTCGGCCAATCCGTTGAACATCCAGCCCGATGAAAATCCTCATACCCGGCATTTGCGGTTTTGTGGGCAGCACGCTTGCCCGCGGCATGGTGGAGTCATGGCCGGGTGTGGAGATATGGGGCCTCGATAACCTTTCACGATCCGGCAGCGAAACCAACCGCCGCGAATTGCAGCGGCTTGGGATTCGGGTGATTCACGGAGACGTTCGCCTGCCCAGTGATCTTGAGACCCTTCCCGCCATGGACTGGGTGATTGATGCCTCGGCCAATCCATCCGTGATGGGAGGTGTGCGGGGGCAGACCAGCAGCCGCCAGATTGTTGAGCACAACCTGCTGACCACGGTGAACCTGCTGGAGTTTTGCAAACAGCATCGCGCAGGCTTCATTCTGCTCAGCACCAGCCGTGTTTATTCCATCCCGCCGTTGGCTGCCTTGAAAGTGAGGTCTGCAAATAATGCATTTCTTCCTGTTCCAGACCAGCTGTTTCCAAAGGGCGTTTCCGAATCCGGCATCAACGAGGACTTCAGCACCGCTGCTCCTGTATCGTTGTATGGCGCGACCAAGCTCGCCAGCGAAGCGCTGGCCCTGGAATACGGCGGCGCGTTCGGGTTGCCCGTGTGGATCAACCGCTGTGGAGTGATGGCGGGTGCGGGGCAGTTTGGACGCGCAGATCAGGGGTTGATCGCCTTCTGGCTGAATGCGTGGGCCAGCGGCGCACCGCTCTGCTACATCGGGTTCGGTGGCAAAGGCTGGCAGGTGCGGGATGTGTTTCATCCGCTCGACCTTCTGCCGCTGCTGCGGCAGCAGATGCGGCAGCCGGACAAGAACGCACCGCGCATATTCAATCTTGGCGGTGGTCTCGCGAACGCAGTATCGCTTGCGCAGTTGAGTGACTGGTGCCGGGGCCGTTTCGGAAGGCGCGTGGTGAAATCCGATCCCGAGGAACGTCCTTATGATCTGCCATGGGTGGTGATGGATTCCTCGCTCGCTCAGAGTGTTTGGAAATGGAAGCCGCGCACATCCCTGCAATCGATTCTTGAGGAGGTCGCCAATCATGCGGAGAAGCATCCCGACTGGCTGGCCATGTCCTCCGATCAACCCATGAAATCGCCTGGCAAACGGCGTCGTTGATTGTTCCATGAGGCTGCTGCTTGGCACGCATTATCATCCAGCCGGGGCCACGGGCCTTCGGCGGCAGGCCGCTGCCCGCGCATCATTGCTTCAGTTGAGACGGGTCGAGCTGGTGAACCTCCAATTTCCGGATGCCGTCATTGAAGTGTCTGGTGTGCCGACCGTGCCGGAGTTGCACTCCGATTCGATCAAGGCGACTGGACACAATGGCGTCCGCAAGCCGATAGGAAGCGAGTGTTTTCAACGGCTGTCAGAGCAGGCGGAGCAACAGGGCTGCGAATACTTTGCCTGGGTCAATGCTGACATCCATGTGACGCAGGCTGCGGTGGATCGGGTGCTTGAGTCGGAACTGGATGCGGTGATTTTCACGCGCATGGATTTTTCGGGCGTCACCGGCACTGACACCCGGCCCTTTTGGGGTGGTCAGGACATGTTCGCCTTTCGTGTGAACTGGTGGAAGGAGAATGCGCACCGCTTCCGTCCTTATGTGAACAGCGAAGCCTACTGGGACAATGTCTATACGGCGGTGACGCTTTGCCATGGGCGATCCGAGTTGCTGAACCGCTCCGGGCTGATCCGACATGAAGAACATCCTCGCGCCTGGGCGCAAAGCCCGTTCGCTGATTACAACTTTCGTCTGGCCTCCCTGGACTGCGCCTACTACCGGATGTGGGACCGTTACGAGCGCCGCGTGCTGGCATTGCTGGGCGAGGGGAGTTACGAAGCGGCCGAACCGGCCTTGCAACAGCGGATTTTTCGCTGGCCTCCTCCCGTGCCGGAATTGCTGCGACATTGGTTCTCGCAGTTCCGTGTCAAAGCCGGATGGCTCTGAGAGGCCGATTTATTGGCCGGCGTTGTTCACGCGTTCAAAAACCATCCGTCCCGCCAGCCAGGTCTTCAACACCTGGACATCCTTGATGTCGTCCTCGGGGCAGGTGAGCACGTCGCGATCAATCAGGATGAAGTCAGCCCATTTGCCCGGTTCGAGAGAGCCCGTGTCTTTTTCCATGAACAGCATCCATGCGTTGTTGCGCGTGTAGAACTGGATTGCCTGTTCGCGGGTCAAAGCCTCTTCGGGGTGCACGCGTCCCTCATACCAGCGGGCCTTGCGCGTGACGGCCACCCACATGCCCAGAAAGGGGTTGTAGGGATTGATGGAACGGAGTGAACCAATCTTCTGCATGTGATCCGAGCCGCCACCAGCCATGCCGCCCGCTGCAAAAATGCTCTTCAACGGCTGGAACCAGCGCATCCGGTCGTAGCCGAACTGGTCCTGCAAGGTTCTCGAATCCAGATAAAGCCAGGCGGGCTGGATGTCATGCACGCAGCCGATCTTTGCCGCGCGACTGACCGAGTCCTCGCTCATGAAGTTGGAATGCGTGAAACAAGGGCGTGTGGCCCGCACCGGCGTCTGCCTGTTCACCTCCTCATACACGTCGAGCAAGGTGTGCACGGCCCCGTCTCCCACCGAATGCGCCGTGAATTGCAGGCCTGCCTCCACCGTGGCCTGCACGATCGGCAGCAATCGTTCCTTCGGGATGTTCAGCACCCCCCGGTAGGCGGGATCATCAATGCCGTAGATGCTGCTGACGCCCCAGGGCTCCCGCATGTAGGCGCTGCCTGTCAGCATGCCGCCGTCGAGGAACACTTTGACACCGATGATTTGCAGCATGGAATCGGGCTTGCGCAGGGGATGTCCGGCGATGCCCTGGATGCGTCCGCGGATTTCCTCCAGTGTGCCCGTGGTTGAAAGCCCGTGCATGACACGCATGCGCACCGGCATGTCGCCGGCGTCTCGCATCTTGCGATACATGTCGATGCTTCCGGCGCTGGCGTTGCGGTCCGAAACCGTGGTCAGACCCACGGCATTGTAATCGCGGAATAGTTCGAGTGTTCGTTGGCGGGTTTCATCCGGCTTCGGAGATCTGCCGGAAGAAAGGCTCAGTTTGGTGAAGTTGCCGTAGCCGCGCAGGATGCCCGTGGGTTCGCCCGTGCCATCGGTTTCCACCTTTCCGGGCACGCCTTCTGGAATACGGTGGTTTTTGTCGATGCCCGCCTTCTGGAGCGCGAGGCTGTTCAATGCCGCGTCCGGCCCGGTGCGAAAGATGACGGGGTGTCCGGGCGCGGCGGCGTCCAGTTCCTGCCGCGTGGGATAACGTTGCTCCCTCAGCCGGGTGATGAAAATCTGCTGGAGCACGATCCATTCGCCCTCCTTCACCACGCGCGCGCGTTCCCGCACGTAGGCCAGCACATCGGCGATCGTTTCCATGTCCGGAATGGGGTGATCATATTCCGTCATGGCGGCGGCCGGATGCACATGGGAATCAATCAATCCCGGCAGCACCGTGCGGCCGTTCAGGTCCAGCACGTGCGTGGCCGCACCTTTCAGCCTCAAAACATCTGCATTGATGCCCACGGCCGTGATGCGGCCCCCTTCCACCGCCATCGCCTGGTGAATGGAGAAGGAGGCATCAACGGTGACGATCTTCCCGTTGTGGAGGATCAGATCAGGCGCGGCAGCAACGGTGAGGCTCAGCGCATGGAGGACTGCCAGTTGCCAGAACAAGCATTGACGAAGTCCGGAGAACATTCGCTGGATCATGCGCAAAGCTCTTTGAGCGTGCCCAGGTGCTTCGGCACAGCCGTCCATGGATCATCCTTGGCCTCATACTCCAGCACGACAAACCCCTGGTAGTTCACCTCACGCATCATTTTCACCAGCCGGGGCATGTCGGCGGGCTTCAGTGACTGACGGCTGGGGCCGATCTCCACCTTCACCTGGACGTTCACGGCGTAAGGGGCGAGGCGTTCAAGGTCGGCGTAAGGGTCCTCCGAATGGAAATTGCCGGTGTCCAGATTCACTCCGAACCACGGGCTCTGAACGTCCTTCACAATACCCAGCAACTGGTCCGCCGTGGTCACAATGCCGCCGTGGTTTTCGAGACCCAGCATGATGCCCTTCTTCCCTGCGTAATCGCAGCATTCCTCGATGGCGGCGATGCAGTTGGAGCGGGCCTCGGCGGGGTCCACGCCCTTCACAGCCGAGCCTGCAAACACGCGGATGTGTGGGGCGCTCATCAGGGCGGCCAGATCGATCCACCGCTTCACCGAGGCGATTTCCTTGTCCAGCAACTCACCCTTCGGCCTGGCGAAGTTGTTGCCGACCGCCGTGCCGCTGACAGTCACACCGCGCAGGAACGCATGCCGCCGCACTTTGACCATGTAGTCATCGCCCGCATCCGGGGGGAAGAAGTAGCTGGTCAACTCGGCCCCTGCGATGTCCTGTGCCGCGCAGTAGTCGATGAACTGAAACATGTCGATCTGCTTGTCGGCCGCGGTCTTGGTGTTGGGCCTGCCCTGCATGAACTGGAAGAACTCGCGGAAGGAATATGCCGCCAGACTGACGGCCAGCCGCGGTTTGCCCGGACGCCTGATTGGCTCCATGGCGTCGAGTGATCGTGGCAGGGATGCGGCTGCTGCCGAGGCTGAGCCTGCGGCGGACAGTTTGAGGAAATGACGGCGGTTGAGCGGGTTCATAGACTGATTCCAGCTAATCACACCCCTGTGGACAGGCAATCGAAATTCAGTCCTTCGCACTTTCAGCCAGTCGCTGACGATAGACCTTGCGGGCGTGCTCGTAGGCCGCCATTGCCTCGTCCATTTCCGGTGCGGCAATGACCTTCTGCTTCTGGGACCAGCATTGGTCCACACCTTTGAGGCACCACTCAATGCTTTTGCGCTCGCGCACGCCACGGTCGCCGATGGTCACCCAGATGGGATTGGTGTGGGAAGATGGGAGAATGCGCAGTGCGACCCAGCTGCTGCGATTGATGTTGGTCTCGAACGTCACATTTTGCATGGAGCCGTCGGCGGGGATTTCCTTACGGGCGATGGCATGGCCATTGACGATCAATTCCACGGGCACCATGCGTGTGCGGCCGATGCGCGCCCGTTCTATGGTCCAGAACGGTTTGTCACCCGGTGCTCCATACGGTGCGGCCGCGCTTCCAAGTCCGGCATACCTGGGATTGATTTCGGCTGGCAGCATCGCGGCCACACGGGCGGAGATGTTCACCTTGCCTGCTTGATGGAGCTTCAACTCACTGCCACCTTCCCCCATCCGCACGCCGTTGACCTTGAAGTCCAGCAGATGGCTCTTGCCGTCGCCGACGTAGTTGCGGCCCACACGGATGGCCTCGCACCAGTCATCGTAGTCCAGTTTGCCGTCCAGTTTCACATAGCTGCGGCCGAGCCCGACCTTCTCCCCGTAGATGCACGGGAAATCCGTTTCACCGCTGATGCGTGTGCGGAAGCCGGCGTTGAGGGTGTGATACCAGATGTTCAGCTCCCACACGGCGGGCGTGTCCACCATGGACAGAAAATCCACGGCGGGAACGGGCCTGCCTTCCGGCCCCTCCACTTCGTGCGTCACATCCACGATGTATTCATTCGCGCCGATGCCGTCGAACTTGGGCACGTTGTAGTTTGGAAGTTCGTTGCCCGGCACCTGCAATCCCCACCCCGTGTGGGCCGGACCGACGCCGGGATACATCTGCTCACGCAGGCGCAGCAGGCAGAGATGCCCCGAACGATGGGAGCCAAACCCCGACACTTCGATGTCGTAGCGCAGCAGGTAGGGATAGCTGCTTGCCTTGTCGATGGTGCCGGTGAAAAATTGTTTCTGGTAATCAAAACACGGCCCCCAGGTCAGGTTGGCACCCACCTTCAAATCCTCGCCCACGCAATGCCGCGCCATGTCGGGCGCATGCACACCCTCCGTGGGATTGGTGTAGTGTGCGCAACCTGCGGCGTGAATGTGATGATCGCCGCTCCACCAGCCATCCTTCGAGGGATCAATCCACCGCTGCGCCTTGAATTCCAACTGCCGGGTGGCTGCATCGACGGTTACATGGCGCGTTTGTTTGATGGATTCCGGCCCGCGCTCGAATTCAATCGTGTAGGTTCCGTCCGGCAGTTTGATGGTCTCGCCTTCGGCGCGATACACTTGGGGATGAAACGCAAAATCCGGCGCCAGCCGCTTGGCCTGCGAGGGATACACCCGTCCGGCCTGGTCGCGGATGGTGAATGACGCCGTGGTCGGCTTGTCGTTCTCGTCGCGCACGCGAAGCTTGATTTCCCGCGCCGGAAGGCTGTTGAAAAGGACATCCACTTCGTTGCGGAAACCAATGTCCTGCGTGCCCTGGCCCACGTTGAAGGCGACCTTTGCCTCGCGTTTGCCGGCGTCGCGGCTGTAAAGCTGGATGATCCGGTATTCCACACCCAATCCGCTCAGAGTGCGGGTGAGCGGCTGGCTGTCGAACATCTGCATGTCCAGCCACCGGTCTCGCAGCGCGGACTCGCTGAAGTCCTTGTTCTGCCGGCGGAAGAACTGGTCCGAGGCGGTCTGCGCGGCGCGGACATTGGAGACGGCCTCGGCGTTGGGGCTGACGGCCAGCAATGCCGCCGTGGTGCCGGATTCGTTCTGCACCTTCACCAGAAACTGCCGCCAGCCTTGTTCCACCAACTCAGGCCTCGCCGGCCCCTGGGCCACCTTCACCCGCATCTCGGGATTGATGTGCACGGCGAACAGGCAGTAGCGATCCAGAATCTCCTGCACACGGCGTATGCCCTGCTTCACATCGACTGAACCCAGTGCGGATTCAAGGGCGCGCTTGTCCTCTGATGAGAACGGCGACCCAAGATAATCCGTGGCTTCGATCAATCGTCGCACCTGCGCCGCCAGCGGCTGCCATTCGACATCGGTGACGATGGTTGGCGCGTTCTCCGCAGCCAGTGATCGGGATTGCACTCCATCGCCGAGAAGGGCGGCGATGGCCAGAACGGAAACGACGAGTGAATGGCGCATGTGATTTTGAATGGGTGTTGCAGCCGGCACCCTACCAGAGCAGCGCCGCTTGCGAAGCCCAAACACACGCCATCAATGTGGATGAAAAGGCCAGTCGATGCTCTCCGGTGGTGCGAAACTCTGTTGAGCCCTGATCAAAC
>CAYQCZ010000162.1:0-1059 GCA_964415955.1 uncultured Verrucomicrobiota bacterium
CAGCACAATGCTGCGCCTTCCAAGGCCCAACCAATCGTGATCCACTGCTTCTCGAACTGGATCGGGAAAATGAGCGTGATGAAAAACAGCGCCACACCGCCGAACCAGGCGAGTTGTGTAAGGCGCGCCGGATTTTCGGTGCTGTGTTGTTTCAAAACGAAGACGAGGCAGAGCAGGGGAGCGATGGCGAAGGCGACGGGCAGCAGGCCCATCATCTCATTCGGCCAAGTTTGGCCGACGAGGCGATACACGTGACTGAAGGTGCCGACGCCAGCCGCCGCAGTGGCGAACCAGGGCAGTGTGCGCGTGGCGAACCGCTTCTGAAACACGCGGGGGCACGCGGTGAAGATGACGTAGAAGCCGAGATACCAGAGCAGCGGCGTGGTGGCCTGTTCCACACTGAAACTTTGCTGATGCCACGCCCATTCGAGCGCAAGGACGCAGCCTAATGCTGTCGGTGCGAGCGCGGTGATGCCGCTGATGCGCGCGAGGCCGAGCAGGAACACGGTGAGCAGCAGCGCGAGGCCGAAGACGGGCGACGGATTCGCGATTTGCAGCCGCAGTGTGGCAAGGATGAGCAGCAGAAAGGGCAACACGGCCGAACTCACCGGCAGAAGCGATGCGAACGCGACTTTCGGCAGTTTGCGAGAGAGGAAACTGCTGGCGATGCCAAACAGCACGGCGAACCCGCCGATGACGAACTGGATCTCGTGACCGTGCTGCTCCACACCACCGCGTTGCGCGGCAACCGCTGGGAACTGGACCTGCCCAAGCCTTTCCTCAAACCCGGCGCGTTTCACCTGCAGCAAATCCAGACGGTTTCCACCATCAAACTCGAACGTCGCCTTGGTGTGCTGACCGCCGAAGAAATGAACCGGGTGCGGGATGCGCTGGCCAACCGGCTGGGATTGATATGAGCGACGAACTGCCGCAAGGGTGGGTGGGGTTGTCTTTTGCGGCGCCGGTTGTCAACCGGCTGTGTCGCCGATTGGAAATCGGCGGAGTGGTGGTCGCAGCGGAGGCGATCGGAGTAGCTGTCCACGGCGACCTCCACGTGGT
>CAYQCZ010000162.1:1069-8737 GCA_964415955.1 uncultured Verrucomicrobiota bacterium
CGGGCTGCGGGCTGCCAGCCCGCGATACAGCCGACTACCAGTCGGCGCTACGAACCTTCCGCGAAATCGTGGCTTTGGTGGAGAAGGAAGAAGCGGTCGGGAAATGAGCCATTCAGCCAAAACGACGCCTTCGTCACCGGGCCGGTTTCTCTACATCTTCCTGGATGAGGCCGGGAACCTGGATTTTTCGCCCCATGGCACACGCTATTTCGTGTTGGGCGGCATCACGAAGGAACGGCCCTTCCATGCCTACAGGGATTTGACCGAACTCAAATATGACCTCGTGGAGCATGGCATGGGCCTGGAATACTTCCATGCCGCCGAGGACAACCAATCCACCCGCAATCAGGTGTTTGACATCATCGAACGCAATCTCGCGGATGTCTCGGCGGACGCCATCATCATTGAGAAATCCAGGGTGGATGCGCCAGCAGCTTTTGCAGAACTGGCGACCGTTGCAACTGCGCCATCATCATTGAGAAATCCAGGGTGGATGCGCCCCTCCGCGCGGAGGAACGATTCTACCCCAGGGTGCTGGGCACCTTGCTGCGCGAGATTCTAAGGCACTACGCGCTCGCGGAACTGGCGGAGGTCATTGTGTTCACCGACAGCCTGCCCGTCTCACGCAAACGCGCGGCGGTGGAGAAGGGCGTGAAGATGACCCTGACATCCATGCTGCCCGCCACCGTGCGCTACCGCGTCCTGCATCACGCCTCCAAGTCGAACCTGGATTTGCAGATCGCCGATTACTGCACCTGGGCCATCTACCGGAAGTGGAACCTCCAGGACGCCCGTTCCTTCACGCGCATCCAGCCTGCCGTGCGGCGCGAGTGGGATGTCCTGCAGGCGGGAGCCGGTTTCCCTGATTGAACATGAAGACCGGAAAAAATGACCGCCCCGGCTACTCTTGCGAGAGAACCCCTTGGGTTCTTGTCACCGGGGCGGGACCTTTAAATCAGCGCGGCCAGAAAACTCATCCGGAGGCCGCGAACACACAGCCCAACCAGGCTGCTGCGCGGAACATGAAACAGAAACCCCGCCATTGCCAAGCCGATTTTGGCGGGGCCGGACCTTTCACTACCGGAGGTATGCGACCATGAACGACGAACTGCCGCAAGGGTGGGCCAGCCCCAACGGGGCTGCGGCTCTCAGCCCAAGGTTGCCGCATCGCGGCTACCTTGGGTGCGGGCGTCCAATCATTGATACAACCTCAACGAGGTTGTGGCGGGCGGGTGACAGGATGTGGCCACAACCGCGTTGCGGTTGGAAACGGTATGGACGGGTGACCCAGGGTAGCGCTTGCCGCGCAACCCTGGGCTGGTGGCCGGTGTCCCGTTGGGACACAAACAACGGAGGCGCGCAGCCATGAGCGACGAACTGCCAAAAGGTTGGGATAGTGCGGCCCTTGATGTGCTTTGCGACCGAATTCGTGGTGTTTCCTACTCGCGAGGCGAGGCATCGACGGAACCAAAGAAGGGTCTCATGCCAATCCTCCGTGCGAACAACATTGATGATGACCGATTGGTGTTCGAGGACTTGGTGTGGGTTCCTCTGGCGCGAATAAGCGATACCCAGAGAATCCGCTCTGGTGATGTCGTGATTGCGATGTCGAGTGGAAGCAAAAGCGTTGTAGGGAAGACCGCGCAGGCGATGGCTGATTGGGAAGGAGCGTTCGGCGCGTTCTGCGGAGTCCTTCGACCGACTTCGGAGATGGATTGCCGTTACTTCGGCTTATTCCTGCGAACTCGCGAGTATCGTCAGGCCATCTCGGAATTAGCAGCAGGGACAAACATCAACAACCTCAAAGCCGAGCACTTTTCAGAAATTACTGTGCCAGTCGCCCCCCTCCCCGAGCAGAAGCGGATAGTGGCGAAGTTGGAGAAGGTGTTGAGTCGGGTGGACGCCTGCAAGGAACGGTTGGCCAAGATACCCGCGCTGCTCAAACGCTTCCGCCAATCCGTCCTCGCCGCCGCCTGCTCAGGCCGCCTCACCGCCGACTGGCGGGAGGAGAATAGAGCCGCAGTAGAAGCTGCATCCTTACTCGACAGTTTTGGAGCGAGCACCCTCGAAGACATCGAAGAGGAAGTTCCTGAAAAGTGGTGTTGGGGACGTTTCGGCGATTTGGTTACGAACCACGATGGGGCGCGTATTCCCATCAAGCAAAGCGACCGGGATAAGCGAAGCGGCCCGTATCCCTACTATGGCGCATTCGGCATCATAGATGACATCGACGAATTCTTATACGACGGTGAGTTCCTTCTACTCGCCGAAGACGGCAAGAATCTTGAGTCCCGCCTTCGGCCCATCTCCCTCGTCGCTCGTGGAAGATTCTGGGTGAACAACCACGCTCACGTTCTTCAATCGAAGGGTGGCATCCCGCTCCTCTTCCTGAATATCTGGCTGAACTCTCCATCGCTCGACTTGAGTCCGTTTCTGACCGGCATCGACCAAGTTAAGCTAAACCGTGCAGCAATGGACCGGATTCCCGTGCCCGTCGCTCCGCTGGCTGAACAGCACGAAATCGTCCGACGAGTCGAGGAGTTGTTCAAACTGGCGGACCAAATCGAAGCCCGTTTCACCAAGGCCAACGCCTACGTCGAGAAGTTGACACAATCCGTCCTCGCCAAAGCCTTTCGCGGCGAACTCGTCCCCCAAGACCCCAACGACGAACCCGCCTCCGCCCTCCTCGAACGCATCAAAGCCCGAAAGTCCGCCCCTCCCACAGAGGGCAAAACCACTCGCGGCAGACGGCGCAAGGGTTGATCCCGGAAGGCCGTGATCATGGCACGCCTTGATACTTCGTGACCTTATATCAACTGCCAATGAAATCGGGTAGGATCTCCGCCCCGCCGCAACCGTCTCCCTCTCCCTTTGCGGAGCAAGGGGAGAGGGGCGGGGTGAGGGGTTGGCCGCTCCGCGCCAGAACGGCAGGTTTTACCGGATTTCGCCGTCCTTTTGGTATTACAAGGAGTCTCGCCCCACCCACGGGCTGGCCGTTATCCATGCCATCCGTGTTCTCCGCGTCATCTGCGGGCTTCAACCTGGTTCTCCCCGTTATTCCTCCTCAGCGCCGGGCTTGGGCTCGGGGAGCCAGCAGGCGGCGATCACGCCGATCAGGGCAAAGGTTCCGGCGACCATGGCCGCCGTCATGGCAATCTTGCCGGGATCGGGCGGCTTGGCCGCCGCGAAGGTGAAGGTGAACCACGCCGCGGACGTGCCCAGAATGCGCCCGCCGATGTTCGCCGCGAAGCTTTCGCCCGTGCCGCGCAAATGGACCGGATATACCAGCGGCAGGTAGTTGCCCCAGAAGCTGAACGTGGCCACCACGAAGAAACCGCAGAGCGCCGCGCCCCACTTCACCATGGCCAGATTGCCCGGCTGCCCCATCGCTCCGGACAACCACCAGAAGAACCCGACCACGACCACCATCGCGGGAAGCTGGAAGATGCGCAGCACACTGCGTTTGCTGACGATGACGACAATCACGCCTGCGAGGGTCAGACGTCCGATCATGCCGCCGATTTCCTGCCAGATCTGCACTTCCCCGGCGTATTTCTCGGTTTCCTGACGACCGGCCAGGGCCAGGACCTTGGCGTCCGGCTTGGGTTTGCCGCTGGTGGCTGCCTCCTGCACGATTGCATCCGTGCGCGCCTTGGCCGCCGCCTTGACATCGGCCAGGCCGGGGACGATTTGCGGCAGGTGCTGGATGGCACCGAAGGCCATGCCGTAGCACGAGGCCACGATGACGGCGGTGACGAGCGTGGTGCGGATGAGTTGCGGGCTGAAGATGGCCATGAGGCTTGGGCGTTTGAGCTGGCCGGACTCGCGTTTGCGCTGCCACACCGGTGATTCCGGCAGGAAAGGGCGTATGATGATCAGTGGAATGGCCGGGATGAGCCCGGAGATGAGTGTATAACGCCACGCTTCATGCGAGCCATGGATCGCCGGCAGATCGGCGGCGTAATGCACGTACAGCAGATAGGCCCCCGACACCATGAACCCGCCCACGGACGAGAATGCCTGGGTGAACCCGAGCACTTTCTCTCGCTGGGTTGGGTTGGGGAATAGCTCGGCCAGCCACGCCACCGCCGCCACAAACTCCACGCACACGCCGATGAACACCAGGCAGCGGCAGATCAGCAACTGTGTCAGGCTGGTGGACATGCCCGCCGCCCCTGCGGAGAACGCATACAGCAGGATGCTGAAGGTCAGCACACGGCGACGTCCCAGCCGGTCTGTGAGGTAGCCGCCGATCAATCCGAAGATGCCGCCGAAGATCGCGGGCACGAAGAACAGCGTCCTCGCCCACTGCACGTATTGCTCCCCTCCGGGCGCCCACAGGGCCAATGCTTCCGGGCGCGCCATGCCGCCCTGCACCATCTGGTCGATGATCGGCGCGCTCAGCGTCGCCAGGGCCGGCTTGATGATCAACGGCAGCATGAGCAGTTCGTAGATGTCGAACGCGAAGCCGATGACGGCGATGAAGCAGATCAACCACTCGGTGGTGCCCAGTTTCTTGGCGGGCGGCACATTGGAATTCATGGCCGTGAGTTATGGCAAGGCGGTCCGGGCCGCACAAGTCAATTATACGTGTTCGTATTATATCTGCTTCCGGGCGTGGCCGGTAATCACGGCTTGCGTGTGTGCCCGTCAGTTTTCAGACTTCGCCCATCATGTCTGACACACCGCGCCCGGCCATCCGTTACGCCCACACCAATCTCATCGCCAATGACTGGAAACGCATGGCGGACTTCTACTGCGAGGTGTTCGACTGCGTGCCGGTGAGTTCGGAGCGCGATCACCACGGGCCGCACATCGACGACCTCACCATGATGCCTGGGGCGCGGATTCGTGGCCGGCACCTTCGACTGCCCGGCCATGGTGACAAAGGGCCGACCATTGAGATTTTTCAATACGAACAGAACGCCCCGGCCCCGGACAAACGATTGAACCTGCCGGGCTTTGCGCATCTGGCGTTTGAAGTGCCGGACGTCGATGCCTGGCGTCAGAAGGTGCTCGATCATGGTGGTGCTGATCTGGGGAAGATTGTGACCATCGACATCGCAGGCGCGGGCAAGCTGACGCTCGTGTATCTCACCGACCCTGAAGGCAACATCATCGAATTGCAGCGCTGGCATTGAGAGGGGGCGCAGTGATGGAGTTGGGGCTGCTGGGCAAAAGGGGCGAAGGGAGGTCGAGCACGAGAAAGAGGACGACGGCGAGGACGAGGAGGAATCTCGGCGAATTGCGAATTCAAGACCGGTGGGTTGCCGTCCAACGCATTGACATTCCGGTTTGCGGGGTCAACATCATTGCCACCAAATCACTGAACATGAGACATCGTATTCTTTGCCATGGCGCCGCACTGGCCGGCCTTCTGGGAGCCTCGCAGGCTGTTGCCGCCGACGCTGATTTTCACAAACACATCAAGCCGATCCTGGAATCCACGTGTCTGAGCTGCCACGGACCGGAAAAGCCCAAGGGCGATCTTTCCCTGCACAACCAGGCGGTGGCGATGAAAGGTGGCGAGAACGGCGCGGTGATCGTGGCCGGCAATCCGGCCAAGAGCACGCTTTACACCACCACCATTCTCAAGGCCGACGATGACGACGTCATGCCGCCCAAGGGCGACCTGCTGACGAAGGAGCAGTCCGACATGTTGAAGGACTGGATTGCGAAGGGCGCGAAATGGCCGGACGGCGCGATGCTCAAGCAGGTGCAACGGGCGCAGTTCACCAAGGACATCCAGCCGATTCTCGAATACAACTGCGTGGCATGCCATCGGCCCGGCCATGCCAAGGGCGATCTCGACCTGACCACCAAGGAAGCCGCACTGAAATCAGGCGGCAACGGCCCATCGCTCATTCCATGGGAGCCGATGAAGAGCACCCTTTATACGAGCACCATCAAGGCGGCGGATGATGATGATCTCATGCCCCCGGCCAACAAGGGCGGCCCGTTGCCCAAGGAAACGACCGAGCTGCTGCGTTTGTGGATCGAGCAGGGCGCTCCCTGGCCGGACGGCATTGTGCTGACGCCCAAGAAAGTGGAGCAGGGCACCGCTGCCGACAACCTGGCGATGGTGACCGAGTTGCACAAAATCATCGCCACCCAGCACAAGGAATCTGCCCAGGCCGACATGAAGCCCTACACCAACGCCATCACCGGCACGGGTGTGTCCTTTGCGATGGTGCCGATTCCCGGCGGGACATACGTCATGGGCAGTCCGGAGGGTGAAAAGGGTCGCAAAGCGGATGAAGGGCCGCAGCGCAAGGTGGAGATCGAGCCTTTCTGGATGGGTCAATTCGAGGTCACCTGGAACGAATACGAGCTGTTCATGTATCCGACCGAGAAAAAGGTCGCAGGCGCTGTGAACGCGGTCTTGCCCGAGTTGAACCCCATGGTGGATGCCGTCAGCCGGCCCACCAAGCCCTACGTCGAGATGAGCTTTGGCATGGGCAAGGATTACTACCCGGCCATCAGCATGACGCATCATGCCGCCAACAAGTATTGCCAGTGGCTTTCCGCCAAGACCGGGCAGTTCTACCGTCTGCCCACGGAGGCTGAGTGGGAATACGCCTGCCGCGCGGGCACCACGACGGCCTATTCGTTTGGCGACGATCCCTCCAAACTCGGTGAATATGCCTGGTATGAGAAGAACAGTGACTACAAATACCAGAAGGTCGGGAAGAAAAAGCCCAATCCGTGGGGTCTCCACGACATGCATGGAAACGTGGCCGAATGGACCCTCGATCAATATAGCCCGGATGGCTACAAACAGTTCGTGGATGCGGTCACCAAGGACCCGTGGGTAAGGGCCACCAAGCCGTATCCCCACGCCGTCCGCGGCGGATCCTGGGATGACAAGCCGGCGCTTTTGCGCAGCGCGGCCCGTCGCTTTTCCGATCCGACCTGGAAAATTCAGGATCCGCAGCTG
The DNA here is from genome assembly GCA_964415955.1 of uncultured Verrucomicrobiota bacterium. Taxonomy (GTDB): domain Bacteria; phylum Verrucomicrobiota; class Verrucomicrobiia; order Limisphaerales; family CAYQCZ01; genus CAYQCZ01. The sequence goes on from CAYQCZ010000162.1 coordinate 8,007, forward strand.
CCCAAGAGCATCTGGTACCATACGGACGCGCAGTTTCTGGGTTTTCGCATCGTCCGCCCCCTGATCGTCCCGTCTGCCGAGGAGTGTTCTAAATATTGGACAAGCGGCCTCGAGAGGGACTAGGCTGTTGCACATCCCAACATGCCGCGCTTGATGTTTTCCAGGCAACTCACGGCGGCCATTGGTGTCATCGAACATGATCTTGAATGTCACTGGAACGTGTGAGCACAGGCGGCGAAATGCTGGGAATCCCGGCCTCTCAGGCTTTCCCTCATTTCGAAGCACTCCTACCGTGGAGCAAGCTGCCGCGCGTCGCCCTGGAACAGTCAAAAGAAATCAAAAACCATGAATGAGCCAAAAAACTCCTCAGTCGCGGTGAATCGGCGCGACTTCCTCAAATCAACATCGACGGTGGTCGGTGGATCGCTGCTCGCCGGCCTGTCCGTCGAGCGCGCCGCACACGCCGCCGGCAACGATGAACTGAAACTCGCCCTGATTGGATGCGGCGGGCGCGGTTCCGGCGCCGCCAACCAGGCGCTTACCACCTACACCCAGGGACCGCTCAAGCTCGTGGCCGTCGCAGACGTTCACAAGGATCGGATGGAAGGCAGTCTTCGCGAACTCCGAGCCCGGCATGAAACCCGCGTGGACGTGGATCCGGAACATCAGTTTCTCGGTTTCGATGCCTATAAGAACGCGATTGCGCTGGCCGATGTCGTGATCCTCTCCGA
>CAYQCZ010000163.1:0-8725 GCA_964415955.1 uncultured Verrucomicrobiota bacterium
ACCTCGTCGCCAACAAACAACACAAAGCTGGAGATTAAATCAGCGTTTCCTTAACCAGTTCAGCATCTCCACAAAGTCTCCTCAGGAACCGCAGACCACGAAAGCACGCCCCGCTCAAAGCAGGTGTTCAAAGCCGCCCGCGAATCAGCTGCCTCACATCCACGGCCTCCATGCCCGCCGCGCGGATGGCCGCAAGCCCCAGATCCGTGTCCTCATATGCCCTGCACCTGACCGGATCCACCCCGATGCGCCGGGCTGCTTCCAGAAAAATGTCCGGAGCCGGCTTCTGTCTTGTGACATCCTCGCTGGTCACCACCGCGCCAAACATGTGGAGAATGCCCATCCGCTCCAGCACCTGCGTGATCACCCGGCGTGTGCCTCCCGTGGCCACGGCCATCGGCATCCTCCCATGATGCTCCCGCACCACTCCAACCACCGCGTTGATCGGCTCCACCTGATGAATCAAGGGCAGGTAGGCGGATTCCTTTTCATGGGCTGCAGCCAGATGGTCCAGCGCAACGCCCTGTTCCTCGCCCAGCATTTTGAAGATGTCCCTCGAGGGCACGCCGCCCAGCGCATAGAACCGCTCCTCCGGGAAATGGAGGTTGTATTTGCGCACCACGGCCTGCCACGCCTGCCAGTGCAGGGGCATGGTGTCGGCAAGCGTTCCGTCACAATCAAAAATCAATCCTTCAATGGTCATGATGTGGTTGCCTGCCCAAGGCAGGATGCATCCCTCACGCGTCCACCGCCTCCAGCCGGCGGTGCAGGTCATCGGCCATCAGCGGTTCCAGGAGACAGTCCAGATCCCCTTCCATGACGGCTGAGAGGTTGTAGATGGTCAGTTCAATGCGGTGATCGGTGACGCGGTTTTGCGGGAAATTGTAGGTGCGGATTTTTTCACTGCGCTCGCCGGTGCCCACCTGTTTGCTGCGCTGGGCGTCGTATTTCGCCTTTTCCTCGGCAATTTTGATGTCCAGCAGCCGCGACCGCAGCACCTTCATGGCCTTGGCCTTGTTCTTTTGCTGGGAACGCTCGTCCTGGCAGCGCACCTCGATGCCGCTGGGCTTGTGAAACACGCGCACCGCCGAGTCCGTGGTGTTGACACCCTGCCCGCCATGCCCGCCCGCCCGGCAGACATTGATCTCCAAATCCTCGGGCTTGATTTCAATGTCCACCTCCTCGGCCTCGGGAAGCACGGCCACGGTGCAGGTGCTGGTGTGGATGCGCCCCTGCGCCTCGGTGGCCGGGACGCGCTGCACACGGTGCACCCCGCTTTCGTATTTCAACCGTTTGTAGGCGTTCTCGCCAATCAGGCTGAAGATCACCTCCTTCAACCCGCCAAGGTCGGACACGCTTGTTTCAAGGGTGTCCACCTTCAACCCATGACTTTCCGCATACCGGCAATACATCCGATACAGGTCCGCTGCAAACAATGCCGATTCCGCCCCGCCGGCCCCGGCGCGGATCTCCACAATGGTGTTCCGTGAATCCGCCGGCTCGGGCGGCACGATGCCCCACTGGACAATCTGCCCCTGCTGCTCAACCTCCTTCTCCAAACGCGCCACATCCTCCTGCGCCATCACGGCCAGTTCCGATCCCTGCGGCTCGGACTTGATCAATGCCCGGCTTTCCGCAAGGTCGGCCTCGGCCTTCAGATACGCGGCGCCCGCCGCCGTCAACCCCTTCAACCGCGCGTATTCCTTCGACAACTCCTGCGCCTTTTGGGCGTTGTCGAACACCGAAGGATCGCTCAGCAGGGACTCCAGCTCGGCCTGGCGGGCGTTGAACTTCTGAATGTGCGGACGGAGGTTCATTCAATGGAATCGGCGGAAACAAGGGAACGGGCGGCCATCACCCGCCTGAAGCGGACCCTGCAAAAACAAACACCGCCCGCCAGGCGCGAAACCCGGCGGGCGGTGCAAGGAATGATCTCTAGCGGCGCTTCTTCTTGGTCGTGGACGCCAGCGCGGCCTGCGCCTCGGCGGTCTTGGCCAGACGCTGCTGGAACTTGTCCACACGACCTGCGGTGTCGATGAACTTCTGCTCGCCCGTGTAGAACGGATGGCACTCGTTGCAAATGCCGATCAGCACCGAACGGCGGGTGGAGCGGGTTTTGATCACGTTGCCACATGCGCAACGAATCTCCGCGTCATCATATTTCGGATGAATGTCTGCCTTCATAAAAATCAAGGGGCGGGACATTAACAGTGACCATCTGGATGACAAGCGCGATTTTGCAAACACGACACTTTCCCGCTGTGTCGCCGGGTCACTGCTCCTTCTTGCGCCGCCATGCCGCCACAAACATCCCGTTGCCCTTTGTCTGCTGCGGCCAGAGGAACAACCCATGTCGCGCGGGCAGGCCCGGCTCCGCCGGGTCACCCACAGGCATCGGCTCAAACCCCGGCTGCGTTTGATCAAACTCGCTCACCACCCCGGTGGTCTCACGATCCAGCATGGTGCATACGGCGTAAACCAGCCTCCCGCCCGGACGCACCGCCCTGGCAGCATGAACCAGCAGTTGTTTCTGCAATGCCGCCAGTTCCTTCACATCTTCCAGGCGCAATGTCCAACGGGCATGTGGATTTCTCCCCCAAGTGCCTGCACCGGAACAAGGTGCGTCCAAAAGAACCCCGTGACATCTGGCCGGGAATGGCAGCCGCTCACCGCCATCCCAAGTCGTTGAACGATAATTGAATATGCCCGCGCGTGCTGCGCGACGTTTCAGCCGGTCCAAACGCCACTCCGCCTTGTCAGTGGCCCACACCAGGCCCTTGCCTGCCATCAAATCCCCCAGATGCAACGTCTTGCCGCCCTCCCCCGCACAGGCATCCCACCACGTTTCACCCTGCTTGGGATCACTTATCAACCCAACCAATTGCGATCCAATGTCTTGTATCTCAAACTCGCCCGCCTTGAATTCTCCGGTCAGAAACAAATCCGTGTGTCCTTCATACAAGACCGCATCGCCCACACCCACAGCCTTGGCGTTTCCGAGTTTCTTCGACAGCGACCGTGCCTGGCCGGGACGCGCCCGGAGCCAGAGCTTGGGCTCGCGCTGGAGGGAACGAAGCCAGTCATCTGTGACACGCATCTCGTCCTTGACCCACCCCTGCACGGCCTTTGCGCGCAAATGATCCGCAGGAAGACCAAGAGGGCTGCTTTCGAAGCGTTCCGCCAGCTTTTCCGCACGGAACAGCCGCATGCGTGTGGATTTCTCGTTTTGCAGCCAGCCCAGCCACCGGTAGTAAGTGAACACGGCCCGGCTCACCTCACGCTTGTCGAAGTCGGTCAATTCCTTGTCCGCGCGCAGCACCTCCGCCATCACGCGGTCCGTGGGCTTCTGGCGCGTCGAGCCGCGGATGATGTCACAGGCGATCTTGATCAGATGCGTTCGCACGCGGGCAGTCTGCGCGTTTGCTGCCACGTGGCAAGCTGAGTTCAAACATGATTCCCTCCGCCCTCAATGCTTGCATGCCATGGTGCAGCCGCCTCCGCGTCCGTCGCTGAACGGACAATTCGGTCCAGCCGCCGCCCATCGGGTCCCGGTCACCGTCGTCCGCCACTCGACAATCCGCGGCAGCAACGCCACTCTCGGCCTGTGGGCATTTCACCCGGACAATTCGAGCAGATGAAGCAACGCGTGAAGGGCACGCGCCGCAGGTCTGCTCCGTCGGTTGAACACGCCCCTGCGGGTCCGGTCGTGCAGCATCAGGTGCTGATGGGGATCGACCCCTCGCTGCGCGGCACGGGCTTTGGCATCATCCGGATGGAACGCGGCCGGCCTCAATTTGTGACAGCAGGGACGATCCGCTGCAAAACCACCTGGGAACGCTCACGGTGTCTGGCGTTCATCTCGCAAACCCTGCGCGATCTGCTGCGTGAACAGCATCCCACGGTGTGCGCGATGGAAGGGCTGTTCTTCGCGCAAAACCTGCAGACGGCGATCATCATGGGCGAGGCGCGCGGTGCGGCGCTCGCCACTGTGGCCGAGGCCGGTCTTGAGATTTATGAACTGGCACCGCGCAAGGTGAAGCAGGCCGTGGTGGGCTATGGCGCGGCCCAGAAGCTGGCAGTTGCCAAGATGGTGCAACGCGTGTTGAGTTTGCCTGAAATGCCGGAACCCGATGCTGCGGACGCCCTGGCGCTGGCGCTGGCGTTTGCGCAGGAACAGGGCCGTTATGCGTTGTCGCCGCCGAAGCGTGTCTGACAGGATGAAACGGACATCATGACGATTGAACGACTTCAATTCTTCGGTGTGCTGGTCTGGATGATCGGCATGCTTGTGCTCGTGTTCTGGTCCATGCGCGACCTGATCCGCTCGGAGAATGCAGATCACGAAAAACGTCAACCCCGGGACATCCCAGAATCACCCCGCAGCAGTGAATCCAAGTCCGGCCCGCCATCCACATGATCACCTTCCTTCGCGGCAAACTGGTGGAGGCTCTGCCCACCCAGGCCATCATTGATGTCCATGGGGTGGGTTACAGCGTGCTGATTCCGCTGTCGTCTTTCGACAAGCTGCCCAAGCCCGGTGAGGATGTGAAGCTGCTCACGGAATTGATCGTGCGGGAGGACGCCCACACGCTTTACGGATTTACGACCGCCACGGAGCGCGAATTGTTCCGGCTGTTGATCCACACAGTCAGCGGCATCGGCCCCAAGATCGCTTTGAATGTGCTCAGCGGCATGAATCCCGTCGCCTTCCGCGCGGCGGTGTCGTCGGGTGATGTGAAGGCGTTGTCGTCGATTTCCGGCGTCGGAAGAAAGACCGCTGAACGCATCGTGGTGGAGCTGAAGGACAAATTCGGCGACGCCGCCGCATGGGAGGCCAGCAGTGAGAAACACGGACTGTCGGCCGGTGACCAGAAGATCAACGACGCCGTGCTGGCGTTGATGGCGCTGGGCTCCAAACAGGCCGAAGCGCATGAAGCGGTCAAAGCCGCTGCCGCCGTGCTTGGAGCGGAGGCTTCCGTGGAGCAACTGGTGCGTGCTGCGTTGAAAAAAGGGTGAGATGGCGGCAGAAACACCCATGGCTGGTGAAACCAGGCCGGATGCGAAACCCGGACCGGTCATTCCACATCAGCCTCAGTGGCACGCCCGGCTGGCGGCGCGATTGATCCAGTTGATTGCCAGCGCCATTGCACTGACCCTTCGTTCACGTTTTGAAGATCGCTCCGGCTGCACCACGGGAAGACTGCAAGGCCCGGTCATCTTCGCCATCTGGCACAACCGCCTCGCACTCTCGTTGATCATCAACCGCCGATACGTCATGCCCACCCAGCCGGAACACCGGCTGGCGGCCCTTGTGAGTGCGAGCAAGGACGGCGCGTTGCTGGCGCGTGTGCTGGAACTGTTCGGGGCACAACCTGTGCGGGGCTCCAGCAGCAGACGCGGGGCACAGGCATTGATCGAATTGAACTCCTGCGCCCGCAAGGGTCTGAACATCGCCATCACACCGGACGGTCCGCGCGGGCCCAAATACAAAGTCCAGCCGGGTGTGATCTCACTGGCGCAGACCACGGGGCTGCCCATCGTGCCGGTCGGTTACCGGCTAGGATGGAAGTTGAAGCTCAAGAGCTGGGACCAGTTCCAAATCCCGCTGCCGTTCAGCACATGGGATGTGACATTTGGAGAGCCCATCCGTGTCCCGTCGGACGCAGCGGATGGTGAGAAGGAACGGCTGCGAGTGGAGCTTGAAAACCGGCTCAATTCGCTGGCGCAGGATTGAAAGCGTGCCTGCGCGCATCAACGCGCCGCCCGCAGCGCCATGATGGGCCGGTAATGGAGATACCGCTGCGTCACGGAGTCCACATACGCCCGCGTGGTGGGGAAATCCATCTGGGCAAGAAACGCCTGGCTGTTGGTGCTGCCGGCACCGGTGGTCCAGCGCAGGACGTTGGAACGGCCCGCATTGTAATCGGCCAGTGCATACGTCATGGGGGCATCGGTCTGGCGGTAGCGCAGCAGAAGTTTCCTCAGATACCAGGCGCCGCACATCGTGTTGAGGTCCGGGTCCAGCAGATGTTCATGGCGAAGCGATATTCGCTGTTCCGCATCGGCCCAGTCCTGCGCGGCGGCTTTGCCGATCTGCATCAGGCCAAGCTCGCCCACCGTTCCCCGCGCATTCGCCTTGAACCGGCTTTCCTGCCAGCAGACGGCCTTGATCAGGGCGGGGTCCACCCCATAGCGCCTGGCCGCGGCGAAGATCTGCGGATCATAACGCTTTTCCCTCACCGTCCGGACGCTCCACCAGGACAGGCCGCCGAGCACCAGCAGGGCCAGCAGCATGAACCGCAGGATTCGTGGGCGCATGTGCTGCATTGTAAGGACTGATTCCACTTCCGTCGAGTGCCGTTGCTGCAGCTTCAATTGCTTTCCTCTGTCCCTGTCCGGCTGAGCCTGTTATCCCTTCGGGCATTCTCCAGATCATGCGGGCTGTTGTGCAACGTGTCAGTCGGGCCGAGGTCGTCATTGACGGCCGGGCAAGGGCATCCATTGGCCGGGGTCTTCTGCTCCTGCTGGGCATCGAGGAAACCGATGGCCCCGATGACATCGAGTGGCTTGCCGGCAAGCTGGCGCGGCTTCGTATCTTCAGCGACACAGATGGCCAGATGAATCTCTCCGTTGGCGACGTGGCTGGCGACGTGATCGTGGTGAGCCAGTTCACCCTCTTCGCCAGCACGAAGAAGGGCAACCGCCCCTCGTGGATGCGGGCGGCCCGTCCGGAGACGGCAACCCCGCTCTACGAACAGTTCGTTGCCGTGCTGTCGCAGCAGCTTGGCAGGCCGGTGCAGACGGGGGAGTTTGGCGCGGACATGCAGGTGGGCCTCATCAACGACGGCCCGGTCACCATCATCATCGACAGCAAGGCAAAGGAATAACATGGCGAGATGTTTTTGCGGCAGTTGCGGCCAGCCCATCGAATATCCGGACAACATGACGGGTGAACAGGCCGTGTGCCCGTCGTGCGGCAAGATCACATGGCTCGGGCCCGTGCCCGTGGATGTCATCCGCGTGCCCAAGGTGGCCGAAGGCCGGCAGGCCTCGACCGAAGAACGCATCGCCCAGGCGGGCCAGGTCGGCGCGAGGATCATCGACAATGTGGAGCAGGTGGTCATTGGCAAGCGTCCCAAGGTGACGCTGACTGTCGTGGCGTTGTTTGCCGAGGGTCATGTATTGCTGGAGGATGTGCCGGGCGTGGCCAAGACCATGCTGGCAAGGGCGCTTTCGCAAAGCATCGGAGCCACCTTCAAACGAATCCAATGCACGCCGGACCTCCTGCCGGGTGACATCACCGGTTCATCCATTTTCAATCCCAAGTCCACCGAGTTTGAGTTCCGCCATGGACCGGTGTTTGCAAACATCCTGCTGGCGGATGAGATCAATCGTGCCACGCCGCGTGCCCAGGCGGCGCTGCTCGAGGCGATGGCGGAGCGGCAGGTGTCGGTGGATGGCGTCAATTACCGGCTGGAACCGCCGTTCTTCATCATCGCCACGCAAAACCCGATTGACCATGAGGGCACGTTTCCATTGCCCGAGGCGCAACTGGACCGCTTTCTCGTGCGGCTCAACCTGGGGTATCCCTTGCAGGACGAGGAGGATCTGATGCTGGAACGCTTTCAGATGGGCCATCCGATCGAAAGCGTGGGCGCGGTCGCCACGGCGGAGGAGATCGTTGCCTGCCAGCAGGCGGTGCGCAGTGTGCATGTGGATGCGCGGGTGCGGCGTTACATCACAGACATCGTGCGCACCACGCGCAGCCATGAGTCGATCATTCTCGGCGGCAGTCCAAGGGCGTCGATGGCGCTGTTTCGCGCGGCGCAGGCGCTCGCCGTCATCCAGGGCTACGACTACGTGCTGCCGGATGATGTGAAACACATTGCTCCCGCCGTGTTGTCACACAGGTTGATTGTGAAACCCGAGAGCCGTCTGCGCAAAATCACCTCCGCCGGTGTGGTCGAGGAAATCCTGATGAAAGTGCCCGTGCCCACGATGAACCAATGAAATGGATCCTCGGCGCAGTGGCCCTGCTGGTGGCCGGGCTGGTCTTCCAGCTCAGCCTGCTGGTGTATGCCATGTATGTGCTGCTCGGGGTCCTGCTGGTGAGCCGCCTGCTTTCATCGGCCTGGATCAACAGCCTGCATGCTGATCGATCCAGTTCCGCCAGCATGGTGCAGATTGGTGAAGGCGTCCGCATGCGGGTGGGTGTTCGCAATCGCGGTGCCCTGCCCGTGCCATGGGTGCTGCTGGAGGATTCACTGCCGGCCGGCGCACTGGATCAGCGTCCGCCAAGGTTGCGGATGGATGGCGATTCCATGGCGCTGGTGCAGATACCGCCGCGCAGCCGCAGGGAGCTCGATTATGAAATCACCTTCAACATGCGCGGTTATTATCAGGTCGGCCCTTTGCTCGTGGAATCCGGAGATCTGTTTGGCCTGCATCGCCGTTATCGAGTGCTGACACGCCCGGACTTCGTGCTGGTTTACCCGAAGGTGATTCCCCTCAACGGCTACGATCTTTCCACACGCAAACCCATGGGCGAACTGCGTCTCACGCACCGCCTGTTCGAGGATCCGACGCGCATCAGCGGCGTGCGTTTGTTCGAGCGGGGCGATCCGCTGAACCGCATCCACTGGCGGGCCATGGCGCGCACAGGACAGTTGCACAGCAAGACCTATGAACCCACCTGCGTGGCGGGCGCAACGCTGGTCCTGGATTT
>CAYQCZ010000164.1:0-7550 GCA_964415955.1 uncultured Verrucomicrobiota bacterium
TCCACGGTGCTGATTCGCGGTCTTTCCATGCTCGCCCTGCTGTGCGCCACGCTCAGCGGATTCGCCGAAGGTAAACCCAATGTCCTGTTCATCGCAGTCGATGATCTCGCCAATGCACTCGGCTGTTACGGCCATCCATTGGTCCAGTCGCCACACATCGACCAGCTCGCCGCCACGGGTGTGCGGTTCGACCGCGCCTACAACCAGCTCCCGCTGTGCAATCCCAGCCGCGCCTCGGTGCTCACCGGCTTGCGCCCGGACTTCACCAAGGTCTATGACCTCTCGCGCCATTTCCGCGAGCAACTGCCCGACGTAGTCACGCTGCCGCAGCTCTTCAAATCAAACGGCTGGTTCAGCGCACGTGTCGGAAAGATTTACCATTACAACGTCCCGGCGGGCATCGGCACGGACGGGCTTGATGACAAACCTTCATGGGATCTGGTGGTCAATCCCAAGGGCCGCGACACGCTGGAGGAGGACAAGATCACCAACGCGGAACCACACCGACCCATCAGCGCGGCGTTGAGCTGGCTGGCCGCCGACGGCACCGATGAAGAACAAACCGACGGCATGATTGCCACGGAAGCCATCCGCCTGATGGAGGAACATCGTGACCGTCCGTTCTTTCTTGGTGTGGGATTCTTCCGGCCACACACGCCGTATGTGGCGCCGAAGAAATACTTTGCCATGTATCCGATGGAGAAGATCGAGCTGCCATACGCACCATCCAATGACCGGGACGACATTCCGCCGGGTGCCTTCGCCCATAACTGTCCAGTGCCGAACTACGGCCTTCCGCCGGACACCTGCCGCGAGGCGTTGCGGGCGTATTACGCGAGCGTGTCCTTTGTGGATGCGCAGGTGGGCCGATTGCTGGAGGCGTTGGACCGTCTCAAGCTGGCGCAGAACACGATTGTGGCTCTATGGAGCGATCACGGCTACCACTTGGGCGAGCACTTGGGGGCGTGGCAGAAGCGGACGTTGTTCGAGGAGAGCGCGCGCGCCCCACTGATCATTCGTGCGCCCGGCATGAAGGGCAATGGCCGCCCCTCGAAGCAAGTGGTGGAGTTTGTGGACATGTATCCCACGCTGGCCGACCTGGCCGGCCTGAAAGCGCCACGCAACCTTTCCGGCAAGAGTCTGAAGCCACTTCTCAACAACCCGGATCGCGCATGGCGCGGCGAGGCGTTCACGCAGGTGCTGCGACCCGGTGACAACGCGCCGTTCGTGGGACGCAGCATCCGCACGGACCGCTGGCGTTACAGTGAGTGGGGCGGAAGCACCGGCGGGCGCGAGCTTTACGATCATGACAACGACCCCCACGAGTGGACCAATCTCGCCTCGGATTCCCGCTGGCAGGCGCTCATGGCCGGCTTGAGGAAGAAGCTGGATGCCAGGATCAGCCCCGCCGTGCCCATCACGCCATTCGATCCGGCGAAGCTGTGAAACCTCCGGCGGTTTCATCATGCTATTGGCTGCTGGAATCGGCGTTTGACGTTAGGGAGCGGGAGTTTACATTTGTTGCCATCGAATCGCTGGCATTGAACTCAATCGAATTATGGAAACACCGAAAATCATCGCCTATCTGAAACCCCACTGTGGCTGGAGCAACGGCGTGCGCGCCGTCCTTCGCAAATACAACCTGCCTTTCGAGGATCGCGACATCATCAACGACCCCGTGCAACGTCAGGAAATGATCGAGAAGAGCGGCCAGATGCTCAGCCCCTGCGTCGAGGTCAACGGCCAGATGCTGGCGGACGTGAGCGGCGAGGAGGTCGAGGCCTGGATGATCGCCAGCAAGCTCATCGCGCCCAATGACGCCGCGCCCGAGGCGCCGATCAACCAGCCCTGCGCCAACGAAATGCCCGGCGCGTTCAACCTGCAGTTCCGGCGCTGACCAACTCATCGTCACCAGGGCGCAGGGCTCCGGCTTCTGCGCCCTTTGCTTTTTGCGGGGGACGTCCTTTTTGCTGCGGTGGACCGAATCCCGGGCCGGGTCCACGGCCTGGTCCGCCTGGTCCGCCCGGTCCCTTCATGAAGCTCCGGTCGGGCGTGCCCTTCCAGAAGCGCGATATGACCGGGAATTCCGCTGTGATGTGGTAGTGATAGATGCCCGAGGGAAACTCCGGTGTGACACCAAAACGCCCGTTGCATTCGTCCAGATCGCCGCTGCCCTGCACGTATTCGAAGTCCTCCGAGAATTTGCCATCGTATGGGCCGCCGGGGCCGCCCGGGCGTTCCCCCTGCTTGAGGCGGTAGCTGGAGCGCAGCTTCTTGAGCGGACTCCCGGCATCCTTCGGGTCGGTGTGGCCCCAGCCCGTGTAAATGGGAAACCCATCGGCAGCCCAGCCTATGAGGACCATCTTCCTGCCTTCGTCACCCAGCTTCCGCGCCAGCTCCGGTGGCAGGCCATGATAATGATAGGCGCCGTTCGGCTGCACATGCGCATTGTGTTCATCAAGACCCAGGTTGATGAAGCCGGACATGGCCTCGAAGTTCCACCCCGAACGGCGGTCGTTGTTCCAGAACTCCGCCGTGCTGGGTTCGAACGGAACACCATTGACCGCAACACCGAAGAAGGAAGGCGCGGTGGGCGTGGGCCTGTCCGCGGTTGCCGGCTTGATGGGCACGCGGAATTCGTAGGATTGCGCGGCAATCGGGTTGGGATTGCCCCTCCGTGGAAACTGGCCCGGGCGATGGTCCGGCAGACCGTTGGAAACGATCACGCGCCAGGAACCGTTGGTCGTCACTGCCACGTTGTGCCCGGGAAGACCCGGGCTGCGTGAATCACCACCCGCCGCCGCAAACAGCAGCACGGTGTCCGATGAAAGCCCGGCGTGGAGGTCGTGGCCGGGATGAGCGCCGGCAAGATGCGGCAAAGCGCATCCGAGTGCGGCAAGGCAGGGCAGGCGCAGCCTGTGAAACAACAATCGCAATTGGGTTGGCATGCGCCGACGATCCCAGATCACACCTTAAGCAATCGTGAAGAGTTTGTTGAAACGGCGACGGGGCTTCAAAGGGGATGGACAAGCATTGGCAAACAGCACAAAAGGCGTAAGCTCGACGCCATATGAACAGCTTATTGGATGGTCTGAAAGAACACAGTTTGATCGTCGCCGACACCGGCGATTTTGCCAGCATCCGCAAATACCAGCCGCGCGATGCCACCACCAACCCAAGCCTCATCCTGAAGGCCGCCCAGATGGACGAGTATCAGGAACTGGTGGGCAGGGTGCTGGCGGAGGTGAAGCAGGAATCCTCCGCCACCAATCCGGACATCGACCTCGCAATGGACAAGCTCGCCGTGGCATTCGGACTGGAGATTCTCAAGATTGTCCCAAACCGGGTCTCAACAGAGGTGGATGCAAAACTGAGCTTTGATGTGGAGGCGTCCATCGCCAAGGCCCACGCATTGATCAGCCGCTATCAAAAGGCCGGCATTGGCAGGGAACGCATTCTGATCAAGCTGGCCTCGACCTGGGAGGGCATCCAGGCGGCGCGCGCGCTGGCGAAGGACGGCATCCGCTGCAACCTGACGCTGCTGTTTTCCTTCGCCCAGGCCGTGGCCTGTGCCGAGGCAGGCGTCCAGTTGATCTCGCCGTTCGTGGGCCGCATCCTCGACTGGTATAAGAAGTCCACCGGACGGGAAAACTACCCCCCGGCAGAAGATCCAGGCGTGGTGTCGGTGACCCGCATCTACAACTACTACAAGAAACACGGCCACGCGACCGAGGTGATGGGGGCCAGCTTCCGCAACGTGGGGGAAATCCTCGAACTGGCGGGCTGCGACCTCCTGACCATCAGCCCGGCACTCCTCGAGGAGCTTCACAAAACGGCCGGTGATGTGCCGCGCAAACTCTCCGCCGCCTCCGCAGCCGCCTGCGAGGAACCCAGACTGTCGCTCGATGAAAGCGCCTTCCGCTTCATGTTGAACGAGGATCAGATGGCCACGGAAAAACTCTCCGAAGGCATCCGGCTTTTCAACGCGGACGCGCGCAAGCTGGAGGCATTTCTCAAAAAGAAACTGGCCGCGTAGGATGGTTATTTGCGCGGGGCGAACACCGACGCGATGGTGTCCGGCACCTCGACGGTCTTGGTGCCCCTGGTCTTCAGTTGCTCCGGCTTGATGTGGGGGAGAATCGCCTTCAACGGCAGGGACACCTTTTTCTCGTCGTGTTCCGTGGTGGACTGGAATGTTCCGGCAGGCGATCCACGCTTCAACTCTGCAAAGCTCACCTTCACCGCGCCCTTGGGCAGCCCCTCTTTGACGATCTCCACCGGCACCTGAAACTGTGCCGCAGCGTCGGGTGCGGCAGCCACCAGCGGCTTCAGGTCCGCACCCAGGGATTCAATGATCTGCCCGAGCGGGACGGAGATGCATTCACCGGAGAAACTGCGCAGCGTGGCCGGGGGCGTGGGGGCAGCTGCCGGTGGGGCGGGCACGGGTGATGCGGCTTTTGCAGCGGGTGCAGCCGCAGTTGCCGTTGTTGCTGCAGTCTTGGCCCGGGCTGCCGGCGCATATTGCGTCCCCGCTTTGTCCGGAGCGGCTGCCGACGCGGCCTTTTTCTTGAACAGGAATCCAAAAAGGTTGCTGAAGAAGCCCATGGTATTGCCTTTCTAGTTGATCATCCGCAGGGTGCGTGCGGAGCTTGCGTCTTGTCTGTGCAGCAACATCCGCATTTGAGAGCCAAATGGCAAGCCTGCCTTCCGCCGTGGAAAGGCTTTGCCCGCAGCCTTCAATTCAACGAGGTTCATGCCAGCCGCTGGTGAAACAGTTCTACACAGGCCCCAACCAATCCGCCGAACTGCTCGTCGTGATGCTTGAGAAACATGGCATCAGGGCGTCGATGCGGTTTGTTGAACCACCGGACCCGGATGATCCGGATGATTTGAATCGACGCGCGGAAGTGATCGTCGAGGAGACGGATTATCCAGAGGCACATCGGCTGTTCTATTCCGACCGCGAGGATGAGCTCTGACGAAGCGATGCCGGGAAGGCCGGCAACTGACCTTCACCATGTGCCGTCCGTCAGAAGCGCGGTGGCCTGACGGGCAAGATCTTCGGCAAGCAGCGGCACCGCCTGGCGCTCGGCGCTGATCAGGTCCGCTCCCACGCGAATCGTTGTCCGCCCCACCACCTGACGGTCCATGACCACACGTCCCGTGCCGCGCTCGGTGACCTTCACCTGCGCGGTCATGCGCAGCACGTAATCCCGCACTGTGATGACATCCGTGGGCTGGAAGCTGACACCAGAACGCTCAAAGGCGGTGATCACGCCTGTCATGACGTAGTCCCCTCCGTCTCTCGTATCAAGTTTGTAAGTGCCGTCCTTTTGAATGGCCTTGCGAAGCGCGTTGTTCACCGGTGCAACCAGGCGCGGCTCGAGTGTCTTGTTTTCGAAAAAGGCGACCCGGACGGACTTGTCCCCCGCCTGCGAGCCATTGGTGGGGCCAAGCTTGTAGCCGGCGCAACCCGCGACCAGCAGCAGGATCGGAAGGAGCAGCAGACGCATCATGGTGTGCGGGAATTATTCTGCAGTTTGGCCGAGGCGTCGTTTGATGACCTCGATGCGGGCGCGGGCATCCGCTGCGAAGGGCGACTCGGGATCCTTGATCAACACCTCGTTGTAATAAACCATGGCCCCTTGCCAGGCCTTTTTCTTTTCGTAAAAGCGGGCGATCTCGAACGCGCCACGTGCCTGCTCGGTCTTAAGCTCGACGATCAGCTGCTGGGCCTCGGGCACGCGCGGATCCTCGGGATAAAGCGCGATGAAATCACTGAAGGTGGCAATAGCCTTGGTAGATGAGTTCTGGTCGTATTCAGCGGCCTTGGTCTGCTTGTGATACGCCAGTCCCGCCTTGAACAGGGCCTCGGAGGCCACTTCCTTCCGGTCACTGTAGATGTCCGCCGCACGTTCATATTGTTTCACCGCCTTGGAAAACTGCTCCTCCTTGACATGGGCCTCGCCCATCTTGAGCTGGGCCTGTGCGCCGACATCGCTGTAGGGACCGCTTTTCACGAGTTTTTCATACATGGCGGCGGTCTTTTCCATGGACGGAAAAATCGGGATCACCCCCCACAACTTGAACCACTGCCCGCCCAGAAACCGGTTGGCGATTTCATACTGGCGTTGGAGCACCTCCTCATACTTTGAATACTTGGGATACTTGTCGATGACCTTCTGGTATTCGTTGAATGCCTTCTCGTCGTGGTTTTTGTGTTCATAGACCCGGCCGATCATGAACTGCGCGTCCGGCGTAAAATCGGAAAGGGGCCAGCGTTTCACGGTGCGGCGGGCGGCCTTGAGGGCAAGGTTGTATTCCTTCTGCTCGAAGGCATCCTCGGCCACCTTCAACTGGTCCTCGGCCCGCAGCCGGTGCCATTTGCCCTCCTTGCCGGGGGTCTCATAAATCCAGCCCTCTCCCGGCACGTAAATGAGCGGCGCCGGAGAAATATGCGGAAACGCCAGCAAAGCAGCCAGAAACAGGAGACTACGCATGAATGCACGAACCATGAAGGCGACCGTAACGAAGGGGTAAGTTCAAGTCAAGGTGGCCACCAGTCCACTCGCACCGGCAACCACCCCTGGCAGACGGCTGAACCTCGTCCGGCGCGAAAGGTCCGGCGGCCGCCGCCGCCTTTCAACCGCGGTGGCGGCGTTTCACCTTGAGCTGGGCGAGCGAATGCGCCAGCGACGCACTGACCAGCGCCGCCTCCTCATCGTCGAGCTTCTCCGCCAGACGCGCCTCGGCCCGCTTGCGCGCCTCCTCGGCCTTGGCCTCGTCGATGTCATCCGCCTTGATTGCCATGTCGGTGAGGATGGCCACCCGATCACCGGTCACTTCGACAAATCCATCACCCACGGCCAGCAACTGGGTCTGGCCGCCTTTCTGGGCAATCACTTCCCCGGCAGCCACCTGTGTCATGAGCGGGACGTGCATCGGATAGATGCCCATTTCGCCCTCGACCCCGGGCAAGGTGACCATGTCCACATCCTCGGAGTAGATCTTCGCTTCCGGCGTGACGATTTCGAGTTTCAGCGTGGCCATGGTCGTTGGTGGTGTGTGCGTATGCCTGTCGCAGGCGTCAGGAACGGACTTCGTCGATGCTGCCCTTCATGTAGAACTCGTTTTCCGCAACGTCGTCGAACTTGCCCTCCAGAATTTCCTTGAAACCGCGCACCGTGTCCGCCACGGGCACCTGCTTGCCGGAATGGCCGGTGAATACTTCCGCCACCGAGAACGGCTGGCTGAGGAACTTTTGAATCTTGCGGGCGCGGAAGACGGTCTGCTTGTCCTCGGGGGAGAGTTCGTCCATGCCGAGAATGGCGATGATGTCCTGCAGATCCTTGTAACGTTGCAGCACCTTCTGAACGCCACGGGCAACTCCATAGTGCTCCTCGCCCACGATGTCAGGAGACAGGGCGCGGGAAGTCGAGGCCAGCGGATCGACGGCAGGATAAATGCCCAGTTCGGCGATGGAACGCTCCAGCACGATGGTGGCATCCAAATGCGCGAATGTCGTGGCGGGCGCCGGGTCGGTCAGGTCG
>CAYQCZ010000164.1:7560-8708 GCA_964415955.1 uncultured Verrucomicrobiota bacterium
GAAGGAGGTGATGGAACCCTTCTTGGTCGAGGTGATGCGCTCCTGCAGATTGCCCATCTCGGCGGCCAGCGTGGGCTGGTAACCGACGGCGCTCGGCGTGCGGCCCAGAAGCGCGGACACCTCGGAACCGGCCTGCGAGAAGCGGAAGATGTTGTCGACGAACAGGAGCACGTCCTGGTTGTGCTCGTCGCGGAAGTATTCGGTCACCGCGAGTGCAGAGAGCGCCACGCGGAGACGCGCGCCGGGCGGCTCGTTCATCTGGCCATAGACCAGGCCGATCTTGGAACCTTCATCCAGAACGGGCAGGCCGTTCTCACCGATCAACGGGTGGCCCTTCTCGTCCTTCTTGGTCTTGATGACGTTGGCCTCGATCATTTCGTTGTAGAGGTCGTTGCCTTCGCGGGTGCGCTCACCGACGCCTGCAAACATCGAGATGCCGCCGTGGAGCTTCGCGATGTTGTTGATCAGCTCCATGATGACGACGGTCTTGCCGACGCCTGCGCCACCGAATGCGCCGACCTTGCCGCCCTTCAGGAAGGGGCAGATCAGGTCGATGACCTTGATGCCGGTGGTCAGAATCTGCGGGCTGGTGGACTGGTCCACGAGCGGTGGTGCAGCGCGGTGGATGGAATTGTATTTGTCCGCCTTGACCGGGCCCTGTTCGTCCACGGCATCACCCGTGACGTTGAACACGCGACCCATCACGCCGCTGCCCACGGGCATGGAGATCGGCGCGCCGGTGTCGGTGATGGTCATGCCGCGCTTGAGACCTTCCGTGGTGCTCATGGCGACGGCGCGGACCCAGTTGTCGCCGAGGTGCTGCTGCACTTCGAGCGTCAGCTTGGTGCTGCCCTGGCCGGGGAGGTCGTAGGTGACCGTCAGCGCGTTGTAGATGGCCGGCAGTTTCTCGGTGAACTCCACGTCCACAACGGGGCCGATGATTTGAACGATTTTGCCTGTGTTCATGACTGGACTTTCAAACGTGCGATCTGATCTCTAAAAATCCGCGTGATCACCCCATCGCCATCTGGGCGGTGGTGATTTCCAAAAGTTCCTTGGTGATGTTGGCCTGGCGCAGCTTGTTGTATTCGAGCGTCAGGTCCTTGATGAGCTGCTTGGCGTTGTCGGTGGCGCTCTTCATGGCGACC